>CAYLVN010000053.1:0-12158 GCA_964387115.1 uncultured Fibrobacter sp. | reverse complement strand
GGGCAAATACTCGATTTTTTGGCATAAAAAAAATCGCCGAAGAAATCTCCGGCGCGGTGTATGGCCAGAATGGTTTCTCTTGAGCGGCTCGCAGAAATGAAAGCATTGCCTGTAAACTCATCAGATGCAGGCATCAACTTGACTTCTGTTTTGAAAGTTGCCGGTGGATGTGAGGTGGTTGCAGAAAAGCTTCTCAGCGGCATCATTATCACAGAAAGTGCATCTGAGGCCATGGATGCCGCTCTGCGTGATCAATCAAAGAGGCTTTTTGTCAGCAGAGACGGAGTGATCTGCGAAAATGACGGAACAGTCGTTGCCGGAAACGCCAGAAAGGAAAAAGCCGGAATTCTGCAGCGTAAACAACAGATCGAAAAGCTGACTGCTGATATTGACACATTCCAAAAAGAGTATTCATCGGTTGTAAGTGAAAAAGAGATATGCATAATAAACAGGGATGAAGCAAAAGTTGCCCTGATAGAAGTAGATGAAAACCTCAATAAGGGTCAGCGTCAACAGCAGGAACAGCAGACAAATATTAAACATTATGAGAATCAAACGCAGAATATTCTCACCCGCACCGGAGCACTTCATCCTGAACTCTCTTCCATAGAGGCCGGAATAAGGGACGCGGAAGAGAAAATTGCTGCAACAGAAGCGGAATCAGCAACACTTGAAAGCAGGCGGGATCTTCTGGAAGAGCAGGTGGATCTTGCCCGCAATGAGGTCCGTGATCTGGAAGAGCAGCGCCGTGAACTGATGGAACATCTCAAGAACGTCGAACTTGAGACTCACGGCCTGAAAAACAGAATAAATCAGGATAAAACCGACATCGAACGTCTCAGCAGGGATATCAAATCCCTCACAGAACGTAAAGCCTCAAAGATTGAAGAGAAGAGAAACGCGCTTTCTGAAAAAGCAAATCTGGAAAGCAGTCTGGAATCTCTGAATATTGAACTTGATAACGGAAGACTGGCTCGCACAGAAAAAGAAAGTGTGCGTGATCACAAAAGAGAAGAGTATAATGGCAAACTCCTGGAGATAGAGGAAGTCAGAAAAGAATCCCGGGCGGATCAGTCTGAACTTGACAACGTATCGAACCAGGTTCATGATGCTGAAATAAAGCAGACCCGTGATGAGCAGGAAAGCCGCCGCATTAGAGAGAAAATCTGGGAGGCTTATGAGATCGACCTTGAGACACCTCCGGAAAATATTCCTGTTATAGAACAGGAAGACAGTGATGTGGTTCAGAATATATCCATGCTCAAAGAGCGTATAAAGCATGTCGGGCAGGTTAATATGGCTGCTCTGGAAGATTATGAAACAGAGAGTCAGAGACTCAAGGAGCTTACCACTCAGCGTGATGATCTTCAGAATGCTGTAGATGATCTTGAGAGGGCAATCAAAAAACTGGACAAAGAAGCACGTGTACAGTTCGTTGAGACTTTTGAAAAGGTAAAAGAGAACTTTACAGAGATGTTTACAACTCTGTTTGAAGGTGGAGAGGCCCACATAGCTCTTGAAGAAAATGTTGATCCGCTGGAAGCTCCTATTCATATCAATGTGCGTCCGGCAGGAAAGAAGATGAGAGGTGTTCAGCTTCTCTCTGGTGGAGAAAGGGCGCTGACAGCCATTTCTCTACTATTCGCTCTTTACCTGGTTAAACCATCTGCGTACTGTATCCTTGATGAGCTTGACGCGCCTCTTGATGATGCAAATATCGGAAGGTTTGTCAAAGTACTCAGGAAGTTTGCCGAAAAGACACAGTTCATAGTTATTACACACAGCAAGCGGACAATGGAAGCCGCAGACCTTCTCTATGGAGTAACACAGCAGGAGAAGGGTGTCTCCACAATAGTTTCTGTCAAATTCGAAGAGGCGGCTCTGCAGGCGGCGTAAGGTCGAAAATAGATCCGATGGCAATTTCCCCAGTGGATCTGGTGTCATTTTTACCTGCTGCTGGCATAAAGGTTTTCACAAATCACAGATGTTCCACCAGTGTTGTGCTGTTGTGATATGTTTAAACCTTTAGTCTGGTATTAAAATTCCTTTGCTTTCAAATATTCATTTCTAAATACTCCGGCACTTATTTTCTATTTGAATTTCAGAACCCGAAGATTGCCGGTAAGATTTCACACATCGCCGGACTTGAACCTGATACAGTTATTTACAGGAGTGATATTATGCTCAGAATCACATTGATTATCTCCGGTGTAGTAATTTTTGCATTGATACTGGTCTCTTTTGTAGCAGGAGTTTTCGATTCTGTAAGGCTGTCAAAGGAAATGGCCGGACCCTACAATCTCATTTATCGGGAGTACAGAGGCCCTTTTTCGGGTATCAGACTGACTCTGAATGATGTTTACAAATATGTAAGAGATCAGAAAAAAGTGAGGGCGGAAGCCGGGTTTGGTATTTTTTATGATAATCCTGCAAATACTCCACAAGACAGCCTCAGGAGCATTGCCGGTGTTATCACTGATTCCCTTATAGAGGTGAATGATCCTTATAAAAGCGGAAGTTTCAGGGAGACTGAAGCTATAGTAGGGCGGTTCCCGATCAGAAGTTTACTATCGTATGTAATGGGAACCGGAAAGTTCTATCCATCTTTGCAGAAATTTCTTGAGGAGAACAATCTGGAGCTCTCAGGTCCTGTTATGGAGATTTATAACAGCAGTGAAAAGAGGATTATCTATATAGCACCAGTGGGAGGTAAAGTATCGCCTGCACCGGAATTCGGTAAATAACCGGCTGACTTGACTGGTTTATTCTATTACAGGTCAACCTACAATCTTTTTACTCTCTTCCCAGTACCGGTCCATCTCTTCCAGGGATGCTTTTGAGATATCCCTGTTATTCTCTTTAAATTTATCTTCTATAAAGCGAAAACGTCTGGCGAATTTGTCAGTTGTTCTTCTCAGGGCATCCTCCGCACTGATACTGTGATGACGGGCAACATTGACCAATGCAAAAAGGATGTCCCCCAGCTCCTCATCAGCATTCTGGTGATCCCCTTTCTGCAGCGCTTCCCTGAATTCTCTTATTTCCTCTTCAACTTTGTCAAATACCGGGGCCGCATCTTTCCAGTCAAAGCCCACTCGTGCTACACGTTTCTGCATCTTTTCTGCTTTGAAAAGGGCCGGAAGAGCCTGGGGTATATCATCCACAAGATATTTGCGGTGTTCTTTCCCTTTTTCACCTTTTTTTATACGTTCCCAGTTGTGGATAACTTCGGTTGATGAAGAGACCCGGGTATCTCCGAACACATGCGGGTGGCGTCTGATCAGTTTTTCGCTGATTTCATAAGCCACATCTTCTATGGTAAATATTTGTTCCTCTTCAGCCATTCTGCTGTGCAAAGCGATCTGAAGCAGCAGATCTCCGAGCTCCTCCTTCATCTTGTAATCACTGTTTTCGTCAACAGCTTCAAAAAACTCATACATCTCATCAAGGAAGCAGGAGAGAATCGATTTATGGGTCTGCTCTCTGTCCCATGGACACCCGCCCGGACTTCTTAACTTCGCGACTATTTCAATAAGACGTTCTATCTGCTTACCCATTTTTCTTCCTCACTCTTCCCACTTTCCTTTGCCTTCTCTTATCACTTCCGGGTTTTCTGTTGTCAGGTCAATTATGGTGGACCCGGACGGGTCATCAAGCGGCCCTATATCAAGCATAACGTCAACTTCATTGATTACTGCCGGACGTACTTCTTCAGGATCGCCTCTGAGGTCTCCTGGAAGGCCGATAGAGGTGTTTGCGATCGGTTCTCCAATTGTTTTAACCAGTTCCATAACCACAGCACAATCTGGTATTCTTATCCCGACAGTCTTTCTTTTAGGGCATATCTTCTTGGGAACAAGATTAGTCGCCGGAAGAATGAATGTAAAAGGTCCCGGAAGGTACTTTTTCATGAGTTTAAAGTGTGTGTTGGACAAATGGCAATAGGTGGAAATCTGCGAAAAGTCACTGCAGATAAATGAAAAAGTCCTTTTTTTATCTTTCATCAGAAGATGGCTGATTTTGTCGATTGCCTTTGGATTACTGACGCATGCTCCAATGCCGTAAACCGTATCGGTCGGGTAGACTGCGATTCCCCCCTCATCTTTGAGGATACGGGCTACAGAGTCCAGATATCTTCTCTGGGGATTTACAGGATGAACATTATAGATTATCATAATACTTTCCATGCTGATTGTGATAAAAAACCATCCGGAAGTGACATGTGGCGGCTCTCAGCATAAGATAAATATAATATTTGAAAGTACCATACGAATCATTGACTTACTGTGCGACAAGAGATATTATTATAAATAAGTTTATTATGACCCGGAGAAGGGCAATAACACAGTCTGAGATAACAAGACAAAATGACAGATGGAGAAGGTATGACCCTGGAAGTAAGTGTTAAAACAGCCGATGAGAACCCGGTTCTGGAACTCATGGGAAGAATCGTTGATGCTGATGTCAAGAAATTTCAGCGCAGGATAGAGCAACTTTACAAAAAAAAGTACAGCCAGATTGTGGTCGATGTAAGCTGTGCAAGTTTCCTTGATAGTCATGGACTTGGTACGATAGTTTACTATCATACCCTGATGCAGAAAGAAAAGAGAGAACTCATTATCCTGAATGCCAATCCCGATCACAATTCATATCTGAACAGGCTTTTCGAGCTTACCAATCTTGATAAGGTTCTCAATATAGTGACCCACCTCTGAGAGGTGGGTTTTTATTAAAAGGTATCCTGAATACGGATAAGGGCTTTTTCCACCTTGTCTCTCATATTAAATGCGCTTATTCTGATATAACCTTCGCCACTCTTCCCAAAACCTGCTCCCGGGGTACATACTACACCGGCCTTCTTCAGGAGATCATCAAAGAAACTCCATGAATCTGTTTTGCAGTTGATCCAGATGTATGGTGCATTGGTCCCTCCGGTGCAGCTGAATCCAAGGCTTGTCATTTTCTCACGGATCAGTCTTGCGTTTTCCATATAGTAATCCGAGAGCTCCCTTACCTGTCGTGGTCCATCACCAATATAAACAGCTTCTGCGGCTTTTTGAACTGGATAGGAAACTCCGTTGAACTTGGTCGTATGACGGCGGTTCCAGAATGAATAAAGCAGGTGAGTGCTTGCGTTACTGTCAAATACCCTGCATGATTTCGGCACAACTGTGTATGCACAGCGGGTACCTGTAAATCCGGCTGTTTTGGAGAAACTCCTGAACTCAACGGCCACTTCGCGGGCACCTTCTATTTCGTAAATACTTCGCGGTATCGAGTCATCACGTATAAACTCGGCATAAGCTGCATCGAAAAGAATCAGAGCCTTTTCTCTTTTTGCATACTCAACCCATTCCCTGAGAGCCTCTCTGGATGCAACTGCTCCGGTAGGGTTATTTGGAAAACACAGGTACACCATGTCAATTTTTTCACAGGGGATTTCAGGAACAAATCCGTTCTTCTCCGTGCACTCAAGATAGTGCAGTCCTGAATACCTTCCATCATGAAAAGCTCCGGTGCGTCCTGCCATTACATTTGTGTCAACATACACCGGATAAACGGGGTCCGGGACCGCGATTTTAATATCCTGAGAGAAAAGCTCCTGAAAATTACCGGTGTCACATTTGGCTCCATCACTGATAAATATCTCATCAGCGCTGATATCAGCCCCCCGGGATTGGAAGTCAGATGCTGCGATTTTTTCCCTGAGAAAGTCGTATCCCTGTTCCGGACCGTAACCGTGGAATGTCGACTCCTTTGCCATCTCGTCAACAGCAGCGTGAAAAGCCTCTATACATGCAGGCGGAAGGGCACGGGTGACATCTCCGATTCCAAGCCTTATTATCTCTTTTTCCGGGTTCTCTTTCTGGAAAGCGCTTACCTTGCGTGCAATTTCCGAAAAAAGGTAAGAGGAGTTCAGTTTCAGAAAGTTCTCATTGATTCTGATCATTTTTCGATTCCTGATAAGATGTAAAAACACAAACTATCAATGATAAATAATAGTAAGCTGAAAGTCAATACTGTGAGGAATCTTACAGAATAGTATTGATGAAAAATTGCAGGGAAAAGTACAGATAAAGGCCAGATTCAGAAAAAAAAAGAGTTTTACAAGCCAAAGGTACTTCAGATGCAAGGGAGTTTGTTTCAGCCGCTCAGCGCATCCTGTACCGCTTCTGCAAGCTGTGCTGAGACAAAGGGCTTATGGATTATTCCGATCGCCCCTTCTTTCAGGACCTGCTGGAGTTCATCATCCATTTTGCAGCCCGTTGCAATGAGTGTCCTGATATCGTTTTTTAATTCTTTGAGCTGCCTGAAACATTCCCTGCCGTTCATGTTCGGCATCATCATGTCCAGAATTACCAGATCGACATTCGAAGGGTCCCTTTTCACAAATTCAACGGCATCTTTACCGTTTGTGCATACAGATATATCGTAACCCAGCCAGGTCAACATCTCCTGAACCGCGTCCAGAAGAAATATCTCATCATCCACGACTAGAATATGTCCTTTTCCGGGAACGCATTCCTTCGGAGCTTCCGAACTGCAGCGTCTGGCTTTACAATTCACAGGAAAATAAAGGGTAAAAGAGGTTCCTTTTCCGGGTTCACTTTCCACATCGATGTACCCGTTGTGGCTTTTCAATGTTCCGTAGACACTTGCCAGTCCCAGTCCTGTTCCTTTCCCTACATCCTTGGTTGTATAGAAAGGCTCAAATATATGTGAGAGCACCTGCTTATCCATTCCGGTTCCAGTGTCTTTCACCGAAACTGCAACATAGTATCCTGGTGCGACAATGTATGCACGGGATTTAGAGAAGTCTTTGTCCAGATTGATATTCTCAGTCCTGAGCACCAGCTCTCCGCCATCAGGCATGGCATCTCTGGAATTAAGCGCCAGATTCATTATCGCACTCTGAAACTGAGTGGAATCTCCAATAATGACCGGATCAGCCGCATTCAGCTTACAACTGATCTCTATTTTCTTATCAATAGTGTACTCAAGAAGCCCCTTAACATCATTCAGGACATCGTGGATATCAAAGGCAGCCATCTGAAGCTTGCTCTTCCTTGCAAAAGTGAGGAGTTTGCCGGTCAGATCTGATGCTCTCGTTGTTGCTGAGAGGATCATTTGTGCGTATTTATCGAGTTTAGGATCTTCACCGTACCTGTGACGAATGATATCGGCATACCCGGAGATTGCGCCCATTATATTGTTGAAATCATGAGCAATTCCACCGGCAAGTTGCCCGACTGCTTCCATTTTGTAAATAGCCCGGAACTGATCTTCGAGTTTCGATTTCTCCAGTTCCGACTTTTTTCGTTCCGTGATATTCCGGACAATACTGATAACAGCGCCGCCATTGTCATTTGATGCATTTACCAGTGAAAAGCTGATTTCAGCAGGAAATATTTTGCCATCCTTCTTTTTCATCAGGCACTCAACTGCCTTTATCCGTTCTTTCTGTTTTATTTCTTTGAAAATTGATTCAAGATGTGGCTTGCCTTCAGCGGGTGTGAGATCAAAAATACACATGCTTCCCGATTGGGAATCGAGACTCTCTCCGAAGAGTTTGGATGCATGGAGATTTTTGATAAGAATATTGCCATTGAGGTCTGAAAGCATTATCGCATCCGGTGATGTTTCCACCAGGCTTCTGTACCTCTCTTCGCTCTCTCTCAGTGCAATTTCCGCTTTTTTTCTCTCAGAGATTTCCTCTATCAACTCTTCTCTCTGTCGGAAAAATTTGAGGGTCAAAGAGGCAAGCTGCCCAAAGCCCGTATTTGTTGTTGCCAGCTCTTTAATTTGAGAAAGATTACCAGAATCAAGAGCCTTGCGGATCATCTTCAAGGGACTGTTTACCAGTAACAGCAAAACAGGGAAAATTATAAAGAATGTGATACAGGTTGCTGCCAGAACCGGGAGAAAATCAATCTGGAGCCAATGGGAGACAATGTAGAAAATCAGCAGCAGAACCGCGCATATCTGCAGAAGCAGAGGAAATATATTGAAATGTATCCGCCTGGACATCTAATCCTTTCTTTACAGTTTATCATTAAGTGTACAATTTACGGGGTGAAAGTTGCAAGTCACAAGTCACAAGTTACAAGTCACAAGTTAAGAGTTAAGAGTAAGTGTAGGAGTAGGAGTAGGATTTAAGAGCAGGTCTTACGACAAGGTGATAAGACCTGCTATGTCTTCAAGCCTCAGCGCGCTCAACAGATTACAATTTTTTGCCTCATACAACTGCTATATTCAGGTTTAAATCTTCCCCAGATCCTTATTCTCAACCCAGCCGCTGAATCCGTTGGGGAGGTTTACAAGCGACCATACGCCTTCGGTTTTCCGGATACGGAATTTTGTTCCCTCGTGTGCTGTAAAGAGAATTTTATTGCCATCAGGCTGGTTTCTTGCATCCGTGGAGGGCGACAAAACAATAGCATAGGAGACTTTCTCCAGTTCATAAATTTTAAAGCCCATGGAGAGTCCGACCAGGGAAAGACATAAAGCAAACAGAACAGAAAGATAGATCAGCCACAGACGAACATTGCCTGACAGGTAAAAGCAGGAAGCAATAAGTACCGAAATCGCGAACAGAAGGCAGAATGACAGCCAGAGCTGAGCTTTAAGGGAGAGAAGTATATGCATCTGCCAGATGATGTTTTCAAGAAAGCCCCGCTGCGGCTCCTGTATCCTGTCAACTATATTTGAGTTTACAAACCTGATATTCGTTGTGATATCCTGGTCGCCGGGCGCAAGTCTGGCAGCTTTCTCAAAGTACAGGCGTGCAAGCCCGATCTTCTTCTGACGATAACAGGTATTTCCTAAATTGTAATAAACCGTGCTGTTGTTTACCCCTGAGTGGACGATTTTCTCATAATAAGCAGAGGCACTGTCGTATTGCTGGTCGGCATAGAACTGGTTGGCTTTCTCAAACCAGCTCGCTACAGGAGCAGCCTGAGCAGCGGCCCAGAGTCCGGCAGCCATGAGGAGAATCGCAGCACTCATCGACACCTTTTCCTTTTTTCTCACACTTTCCAGGCCTGTGATAAAGGTTTCTGATTTGGAAATAAGTTCATTTCTTGTCTTATCATCCAGAATCTTTCCCCCGAATCTGTAGCTGTCAATATATTCGATGAAAGAGGCAAGGTCAGAAACGATTTTTTCATCTGAACAGTTTTTCAGAAGTTCAGCTTTCAGCTCATCGAGAGTACGTCCTGTAGCCGGAAATCCGAACTTCTCAGAGATAAAACGTTCTATGGTTTCAGAAATTTTTCCCAGAAATTCCGATGGTGACATCCTGGAGGCTGTTTTTCTGATAGTTGAAAGATTCTTTCTGGCAAGTCTTACAGCTCTGCGCCGGATCTGCTGCGATGCGTTCTTCTGCCGGCTGGCTGCCTGATATCTGTAAAGGATAGATAAGAGGACAATTATAAGCGGTAGAGGGAAGAGCAGAAAAAAGACCGGTTCCCGGTAGGGACGTTCTTCCTGGTTGCTTATTTTCGCGTTGGTCTTGATATATCTGATATCCTGGCCGACTTCCCTGATCTCTTCCTGGGTAAGATACCTGGTCTGCGGTTTACCCCCGTCTTTACCACGGGTCACATTGATGTTGATCTGGCCGGAAGAGATTGTTTTGTAGGTACCTGTTTCCGGATCAAAATATGAGAACGTTACCGGCGGGATAACCAGATTGCCTTCCTGACGGGGTATCAGAAGATATTTGTAGAATTTCTTTGCAGAGATTCCCCTGGCAGTTGTGTCTGCTGACACCTGACGTTCCGGTTTGAAAATTTCACAATCTGCAAGCTTCGGGAGATTAACGTCACCCATATCGGAGGGTCTGGTAGAACCTTTAAGAGTTACCTTAAGGGTCACTGCCTCTCCAGATGGTACCTCACTACGGTCCGCTGAGGCACTGATTGAGAAGCTCCCCACAGCACCTGTAAAGCCAGCCGGAGCGGGCGGAAGAGCTTTGACATTGATAGAAAGAGAGTTGGAATGAGCGATCTTTGCGACAGCCTGCATCCCGCCTCCAAAAAAATCCATGTCAAAGAAGTCATCGAAAAACGGATCTACCCTTCGACGCTGAGCACGCCTGAGTTCCTGGTATTCAAATGGAACCGATGCTATCTGGAATGTCCCCGCACTTACAGGGAACAGTGAATATTTCAAAGAGTATGTGTTGTAAATTTCACCGTTAATCCGTTCCTGTGTGGTTGTAATCTGGGTAGTGAAAAGTCTGCTGAGGGAGAAGTCTTTACCGAATGCCGTTTCCAGCTTTTCCAGTGCAGGCATGAAACTGTTGCGCACTTCGGTGGGGGAGTTTGCTTTCTGAACAATCTTCAAAGTAAGCTCGGCCTGCTCACCCACGTACAGGTTTTTCTTATTCAGTAAAAGGCTTACCTGAATATCGGGGTTTTTGACCGGCTCATTTGTTACGTTAAAAACCAACGGTTCAGTTTTGTAAATGGTACCATCCAGTTCAATCTGAATCGATGGAAAAGTAAAAGACCCGGTCGCTCTGGGCGTGATAACATAATAAAATTGAGTGTTGATCTCGTTTTTCTGGACTGCTTTGCCATTAACAATCTGAATAGATGAAGATGAAGACTGGCGGCGGTCGGTTTTCAGTACAGAAAACTGTTCTGTGGATTCCACGTGCGGAACCGCCGGTGCGCCAATATTTTTATTGCTGCTTAAAGTGGCTGTTACTATGACCTGTTCTCCGACAGTAACATTTGTTCGTTCTGTGTTTGCCGAAAAACGGATCTGTGCATTGGCGGTCATCACCAGTGTCAGAAGGCAAAAAACCGGCAACAGTAAGCTCTTTTTCATTTAAAATGCTCCTGAGCCCATTTGTGTATAGTGCGGCACAGTATTTTGACGAAAGGGACCTTTGAAAAATTATGGTCGGCTCCATTAACGATATGGTGCTCGGCTGTTATCCCTGAGACCTTTGCCCTCTTGACATATCGCCCCGATTCTTCTACTGAGATAGATTCATCTTTATCACCCTGGATAAGAAGAAGATTACCCCTGAATTCACTGCAGAGTGATTCCACAGGATCGATTCCCAGCAGGCTGTCAAGAAAGCCGATACTCATTTCATGGGGGCCGTTCTCATAGTATCCATCTGAATTTGCCCCTGACTCGATAAGGCCTTTTCTGCGCCTGATAAGTCCTGTGGGATCTCCAACCGGGGAAAGGAGTACAATACCGGATGCTCCAATCTGCTTGGCACAGAAAGCGGCTATCATTCCGCCGAAACTATGGCCCAGGAGAATTATCCTGGATGGGCAGTATTTCTGTTTAAGATACTCTGTCACATTGACGAGATCAGATTTCATGGTGGCGACATTCATATCGGCAAAAAGACCGTCGCTCTCCCCGGAACCGGTAAAATCAAACCTCATTGAGCAGAATCCTGCTTCGGCCAGATCCCGTGCTATTTTGACAAAAAGATAACCCGGCCCCATCCGCTGGCCCGTAAAACCATGGCAGAACACAAACCAATTACCGTTCTGAGGCTCAGTTACATGCAATGATCCTCTGATCACTTTTTCATCACGGGGCGACTCAAAATAACTTATTGACATCTTCTGCTCTACCAGTCCTTTTCTGGTTTAGGGATCCGGGCGCCTGTTTTCTTCATAGGCTTGTTAAGAGAGTCTGCATCATCTGCATACAGCTCTATGATTCTCTCCGCCTCCTCTTTTTTCATCTCTTCTTTGTCAGCTTCCTGTTGTCGCTGCTGCTGAGGCTTTTGCTGCTGTTGCTCCTGATCCTGCTTATCCTCTTTATTCTGCTGATCCTGATTTTCTTTATCCTGTTTATCCTGATTTTCCTTCTGCTGTTCCTGCTCTTTTTTATCCTGATTCTGGTTATTCTGATTATTCTTATCCTGATCCTGTTTATCTTTATTGTCCTTATTATCCTTGTTCTGATTCTGCTGCTGCTGTTGTTGCTGCTGCTGCATCTGCTTTACTTTCTGGTGAGCCAATTGGAGGTTCCATTTGGCGTCTTTGTCTTCAGGGCGGAGGTCAAGAGACTGAATATAGTTCTCAAGAGCTGCTTTGTACTTGTCGGTTGCGCCCTGGTCGCCGCTTTGCTCCATCTGCTGAGCTTTACTGAAAAGAATGTTGCCGAGGTTAAAATGG
>CAYLVN010000052.1:0-12251 GCA_964387115.1 uncultured Fibrobacter sp. | reverse complement strand
CCGAGGTACCATGTCAGGGCGCTCTGGTAACACATATAATTATGCACCGCAATATAGTCCACCCGGCATTTCGGGCAGGCGGCGAAGAAGTCGTCGAGATACTTGACCGGGTCGGTATAGGTGACAGAAGTTGACCGCGGGTCCCACGATCTGGAGGCCGAATTCGTCGGCGATAGATTCCAGCGCCGGCCACGCGGCGGCAGCCGCGGTGGGGGGCATGTTCGCCTGATCGAGAAAATTGGGCTCGTTGAACCCGAGTATATATTTCACGTCGGGATGCGTCTTCAGAAAGGCTCGCAGCCGCGAGGCGTCGAAGCTGCCGTTTTCCAGGCCATGGGGACGAATTCCATGGCATAGTTTTGGTAGACGTCGGCGACGCCGCTTTCCGGCGTCAAGGCCCAGTTATACCACCAGCTCACTCCCGGCGAAATCGCGGCGAGGTCGGTGGGCGCATGGTAGCCATAGCAGATGCCGCGCTTGGCGCTGCGCGCATGGGCCGCCGCGGTCAGGGTGAACAGACAGAGGAAAAACAGAAGGATGACGCGGGGATGCGGGGGAGTCCAGCGTGCGACTGGTGCGGACGGCCGGGGAATCGGTGGGATGTCAGGTTTCATCGTGCGGCCTGATAGAGTTGTTTTTGTAAAAAGATGCGTTCGGTCTCATGCGTAAAATAACGTGCTCCACCTATGGGGTCAAATTAAAGATCCGGCTTATGGCCGGGGGTGAATGTACTTTCCCACAAATCAAAACGGCATCCATCCTCGGAGGACTGTATTCGGGCTTTCGAACGAAGCGTGCTTTCTTCTGGGGAAGATGATGCTTCTGAGCGGTAATGTGCCGGGCCTTTCGGGACAGTCCCCCTGTTCAGGAGAAAAGGAATGTGACGAACGGATCCGGGAGTTTCGCCAAAACTTTCCGAAATCGGTGTTAAAAGCATTCCGATAATTGCTATGCACACAAATTATTTTATGACATTCTTTCGCTTGTCTGACTGCGAATAGCGGCCGGATTGCAGGGAATGTCTAACGGCGCGCGGACTGTGGTAGCCGGACAATGACCTTTCAGAATGATATATAAACGATACGGAGGCGCATATATGAAGATTTTATACAAAGGGAAAACCAAAGATGTTTACGATATGGGTGACGGTACGTACAAGTTGAAGTTCAAGGACGACGTGACCGGGACCGACGGAGTGTTCGACCCCGGAGCCAACACGGTCGGATTGTCCATCGAAGGAGCGGGCAGGGCCGGACTTCGGCTCACCTCCTATTTCTACAAGAAAATCAATGCGGCGGGGATCCCGACGCATTTCATCGAAGCGGACATCGAGAAAGCCGAGATGACCGTTAAACCGGCCGAGGTATTCGGCAAGGGCGTGGAGGTTATCCTCCGCTATCGCGCGGTTGGGAGTTTCTACAAAAGATACGGAAAGTATTGTAACAAAGGCGACGCGTTGAACGCATATGTCGAAGTCACGCTTAAAGATGACGACAGAAACGATCCTCTGATTACTGATGAGTGTCTCGAGATGCTCGGGATCATGAGCCGCGAGGAGTACGAAGTATTGGCGAATCTGACCCGCAAGATCGGTGTGATCGTCAAGGCCGAGCTTCTGAAGAAGGGCCTGGATCTCTACGACATCAAATTCGAATTCGGACGCGTCGGCGAAGATCGTCACATCGCTCTGATCGACGAGATATCAGGCGGCAATATGCGCGCATTTCGCGGAACAGAATATATCGAACCATTGGAATTGGAGCGTATTCTTTTGGCTGACTGATCATCGTATGTGTTTTCTTCTTCCTGCCAATTTGAGTATAACCCCATGGTAGCGAGTGATATAAACCATAACTTAAACGAGTGATGTTGCGTTGTAAATATCAATCCCGTGTTTAGTGGTGGTGTTCAGGTGGCCGTTGACAACAACAACGAAACGCGGGATTTAGCGCTACTAGCGGGATGTCCTTATTGAAGCCGCATCCGAAGCACCCTATCATTCTGTCGAAACCAGCATTGCACCACTGATTGGTAGATCGTTGCGATATACCCGCCCGGCGAAAGGAACAGGGGAAGTGCTGCGGTTGCAGCACAATGAATACCGATATGGCCGACTGAGAACATCCTTTACGTTACAGTGCCGTTGTCGTAGAGGTGGCCTTATGGCGCGGGTACGATCCGCGCCACGGAGACATCGTTACCATTTATCATCCGCACTACCAGCATGCCGGTAGAGGATGGATGCACAAGGTATCCTGCATCGTGGCTGCCATGAGGCAGCGAAAACCGCTCTAACACCCTGCCGTTGATTCCGATGATTTCGGTGATTCCGCCGCTGTAGTGAGCAGGTGGCACTATACGTATGCCATTTCCCTCCCGGACTGCCCTGAATCCGTTTGCAGCACCCGATTGACGGGTGGTGTTATGGTCTTTTGCCGCGACGGCGTTGCGGGTTCGCAAGGTCGCCCACGCATGGGCCGGTATGTCGAACTGATAGTACGAGCCCGATACCTGCACTGTCATTTTTTTTGCAGCGTCGTTTTTGTTGTAAATCTGGGTGATGATATCGCCGTCTGGATTTAAAAACGCAAGCACATCGTTGCTTCCTGATGTGTTGAGTCGTGTGGCGCCGGAGTCGATATACTGCGAAAAATGACGGAACACCCAGTACGCCGGCGTGATGGTGAGTTCCCGGGTCGAGCGATTGACTACCAGAAGCGCGTTTTGCGGCCAGTTCCCCAGACTCTTGCCCTGTGAATCGAGCACCATGTTCCAGGCGCAATACGAATTCACACCGGCTGCAACCCAGTCACGAATAAGCTGCCAGCTCTCCTCGCCGTACAGATGATCGTTCTGAGGTCTGTTCGAGTTGTACCGGGATTGGTCCCAGTATTTGGCGGTAAAATTATAGTTGCCGCACCTGTGCTCGGTCTGCCAGACCCGGCCTTTTTTAGACAGGGTGGGAACCACGGATTCCAGGTTCCACTGCAGGCCGAATCCTTTGATATACTTCATGGCGTTCGCGTCGTTCATGCAGTCGATCGCAATCGTGCTGTCCATGGGATGCGACATAGTGCCGCACCAGATCTCGGCGGTAATATTCCGCTCGGCGAACTTTGGCCCCAGGTAATCGCGCAGGAATTTCACGAACAGCGCGTTGGTCCATTTGACCTGCGCGTAGCCGGGCTCGTTCTGGTGATGCACCGCCTCTATGACCAGATCCTCTTTTTTATACTCTTCGATGAAACGGGCGAAATAGAGCGCATACGCGGAAAGCGTGTTGGGGTCGTCCTTGAAATTCTGACCGCTTTTCATCCAACCGGGACACACCCACGGGCTGGCCCACAAATGGATATCCGGTTTTACCGCGAGCGCGGCTTTGATGTAAGGGATCAGTTTCTCCCGGTCGCGGGCTATGGAAAAATTCGTCATCGAATAATCATTCGCGGTTTCGGCGAGTGTATACCAGCTCATGGCATAGTCGCTGGCCCCGAGCGGAACGCGGCCGTATACGAAATTCGCGCCCTCGTTTTCGTCGAACAATAGTTTCATGGCCCTGGGTATTTCGGAGCTAACCGCCGAGAGTGCGTCCCACCCCATCTCATTGAACGTTCCGCCGAATCCCTCCCATGCCTGGGCTTTGCTGTCCTCGTTAACCACTATGTCGGCGGTGCCGCTCGCCGCCATGGTGGCCGTTCCCGGCTGCCAGTAATTGTCTTTTGAGGAAATCATCACATCGGGCAGCGCGTCATTTGCCCCGGGAGCAGCCCAGAGCATACAAATACACCCCATAACTGCAATGGAGACTATCGCCATATTGGTTCGAGTCATATTATTCCCCTCTCTTTTGTCATGTGCACGCAAACCACAATCGGACTGAAAGCAAGATACATGTTGACCGCGGACGATTCAACTGGTTTACACGGTTTAAATGCCGTCCCACAGCACAATGATAAAGTAGAAAACAAATCAAGCCGTCTCCATAGTATTTCTCTTATTATCCTAAAAGTCGCAGTTGGGGAGAACAGCTCCTTTGTTTTAGTATTTGTAAGAAAACCAAAACATGCTGCACATCCGGCTCTCTTGTCAATTATTTACTTTCAATCTATGGGATGACTGTGTTTTTGTTTCGTGCTTTTCGTGGATAAAAAGGAATTGCCATTTCGCTGCTATTTATCCTGTACCGAAACCGGTTTTGATGAAAGATTCTTCAG
Source organism: uncultured Fibrobacter sp. (assembly GCA_964387115.1). Lineage (GTDB taxonomy): Bacteria > Fibrobacterota > Chitinivibrionia > Chitinivibrionales > Chitinispirillaceae > JAAYIG01. The sequence goes on along the minus strand of CAYLVN010000052.1, from coordinate 8,037 downwards.
CGCGAAATCCCAGTTAAGCATCTTATCGATCAAAATGTTTACATATTCTCCCCGTTTATTCTGGTAGTCCAGATAGTAGGCATGTTCCCAGACATCGATGGTTAACAGTGGAACAAGTCCTTGAGACAAGGGGTTTTCCGCGTTACCGGTCTTGATGATTTTCAGGGTTTTGCCGTCCTTTACAAGCCAGGCCCATCCACTTCCAAACTGAGTCGTAGCAGCTTCGGCGAATGCTTTCCTGAACGCATCATAACTGCCAAATGAACTGTCGATCATTGACTTTATTAAATCAGGCATTTTTTTGCCGGTTTCAGGTCGAATGCTCTGCCAGTAGAATGTGTGATTCCATACCTGAGCCGCATTGTTGAAAATTGATGCCGTATTAGACTTCCCGGCTGTGTTTTTCATGATCTCATCAAGTGACTGGGTCTCATACGGGGTGCCTTTAATTAATCTGTTAAGATTATCCGCGTAACCCTTGTGATGCTTACCATAATGCAAGTTAACTGTTTTTGCGGTGATAACCGGTTCAAGCGCATTTTCCGCATAGGGCAGTGCAGGTACAGTGATCGGTTCAGCCCCGTGTACGTTCTGGAATCCAAAAATCAATGTCACGCTGATCAGTGCATGAAAACATTTTGAATCAAGCATCGTGCGAATTTTAATCATTATACACTCTCTTTCAGGCTGATAGACAATTGCAGGCCGCAGACAGGCAATCAAATGACTTCACCACATTTCTACTACGGTTCATTCTTTACAGACAAACTATGGGTGTAGTTTATTTAATCCTGCCCGATAATGTATAAAGTACTTAATGAGTAAAAAAGTGTCAAAAAAGAAAAATGCATGATCCGGAATTGTGTGCTGTACAAAAGACCCGAATAGCTGTTATATTTGCGATATGCAGTTTTGCAGGTTTAGTAAAGCATATCGCTAAAATTGAAAATGGTTAAATCCACACTTCAGGAGTGTAGATATGAATAATCGTAAGACACCTTCGGTTATCCTTACCGTTACTCTTTTAATGTTTTTCGCGGTTGATCTCTATCCTGTCAATGTGTCAATTGACCCTGAAATCAAGTACCAGCAGTTCGAAGGATGGGGTACGAGTTTGTGCTGGTGGGCTGTTTTGGCTGGAAAATGGAGTGAAAACAGGAGAAATGAACTCATTGGCGCAATCGTTGATCCGGATACAGGGCTGGGCTATAACTGTTTTCGGTACAACATTGGTGGTGGTGATCAGCCAGGACATACGCATCTTGCTGAAGCCCGGGCCGTGCCGGGTTTTAAAGTCAGCAAAAACGCTCCTTACGACTGGACTGCTGATGTAAACCAGCGCAATGTTTTACTTGGAATTTCTGCAAGAGGCAAGGACCTGATTTTTGAGGCATTTTCCAACTCGCCTCCATGGTGGATGACCATAAGCGGTTGCGCTTCAGGAAATACAAACGGAGCCGATAACCTCAAGCCTGAGTACTTTACCGCTTTCGCCGATTATCTGGCAACTGTTGTAAAGCAGTACAAAGAGCAATGGGGTATTACATTCAGAACTGTTGAACCGTTCAATGAGCCTTCATCGGGCTACTGGAAAAAAGATGGCGGTCAGGAGGGGTGCGGATTTAAAAACGGGCAGTCAAGCATGGTCAAGGAGCTTGGCAAACAGCTCAAATTAAAGGGACTTTTTCCTCAAACAACTGTCAGTGCCGCCGATGAGACTTCTCTGGAACAAACCTTTAATACACTTAAATCCTACGATGACAGTGCGTTCTCGTTTGTTTCGCAGATCAACTCCCATTCCTATGGGGGTTGGAAATTCAGAAGCGCGGTTGATTCTCTTGCAAAGGCCCATGATAAAAACCTGTGGCAGTCCGAATCTGGCCCTCTGGAAAAGTCGGATAATTCGGATATCGCGATGTGGATGTCACACCTCATCATTCAGGACCTTCGTGTCATGAAAGCCAACGCCTGGCTCGACTGGCAGGTATGTGATCCGGTGGGTGACTGGATGACAATAGAGCTAAACCATTCTACCCAGACCTTCAAATACACAAAACGATATTATATGCACGCGGCTTTCAGCCGATTTATCAGGCCCGGATCACGGATAATACACAGCAGCGACACCAATTCGGTGGCTGCAATCGACAAGGATTCTAAAAATCTGATCGTTATCCAGAGAAACGAACGGCCCAACAGTAATGTTTACATTTTTGATCTGTCAAAGTTTAATTTATCTGATTCCGCCCCTTCGGTTTTCCGCTTTACGACCAATGGTGGCCTCCAAAGAGTTGAAGATTTTGAGATCGGTGACAAACAGATCAGTTACATAGCACCAGGTATGTCAATTACAACCTGTGTCATTCCCATACTTGAGACTCCGGTGAATTCACCTGCGCCTGCGGAAAAGGCCGGCAGACCTTCGCTTACCTGGTCCGGCAGCCTGTTGCGGTTTACCTTACGCTCCGGGGCGCCATACAAATTGTCAATTTATGACGCAATGGGGAAAAGAATCAGGACGCATAGAATGACTGGATTTCATGAAAACAGCATTGATATGCGTGACATCGGTCTGGCTGCAGGCACTTATGTGGCGGAGCTGGTGCAGGGGGGCACGCAAATGAAAGCCCGGTTCATTATTACTGATCAATAATGGTTCTTGTGGAGGGAATACCCAAGAACCACGAGATCTTTGACCCTTTGGACTTTTTTACCGAGGTTACCCGGCATATCCCAGAGAAGGGTGAACACCAGATTCACTATATACTGTGTTGATGATATTTAAGCTATAGCTGGCCGGTAAACGGGTCCTGTTAGGCCGGCTAGACCGCGGTCAAGGGAACATTTCAGGTCCGGCGGGCACGGAATTACAGCCTGAAAATGCGTGAACGGTCGAAAAGGAAATGCTTATCGCTTAAATGGTGAAAGATGAACGTCTGTAAAGAAAAGGATTATAAACACACCTCCGCGCTCGAAAAAAGCAAATGTCTATCGGTCGCGACGCGCATGAGACTAAAATACCCGTTCCATCCGCTCCTGTTCGCGCTCTACCCTGTCCTCGCTCTCTACGCGCACAATGTCGACCAGACCCCGTTCTCCTCGTTTCTCCCGCCCGCCATCCTGTTCGTCCTCATCGCGGGGGGCGCGACCCGGGGGATCGCGCGGCATCCGGGCGGTCGCGAGCGGACCGGTCTCGTCGTTTCGACGATCGTCCTTCTTTTCTTCACCTACGGGCACGCCCACAGAATTCTCCTCGACCTGCTTTCCCACGCGTTCCTGCAGAGGGCCGACTTCAAGGCCATCAACTGGTTCGCTCGCAACGAGTTGATCCTACACGTTCCGCTGCTCGCCTGTTTCATTTTTTCAGGGACCTGGGCGGCGCGGCGGATCGCGCGGGTGGACAAACTCCCCGCGGACCTGACGAGAACCCTCAACGTCGCGGCCGCAGTCCTCATCGCGATGCCCCTCCTCCAGATCGGCGCATACGTCCTGAAAGCGGCGCGGACTGAGACAGTCCGCGAGACGGTCGAGGGAAACACGACGACGGTAACGGGGGAGAAAAGGGATATCTACTATATCATACTGGACGGCTACGCCCGGGCCGACATCCTCCGCGAGTTCTACGGATACGACAATTCGGAATTTGTCTCCCGGCTGCGGGCAAAGGGATTCTTCATCGCCGACCGGGCACGCGCCAATTACGGCTGGACGTTCCTCTCCCTGCCATCGTCGCTGAATTACCGGTATCTCGATGAGCTGGCGGAGCGAATGGGGAAGAAATCGAACGACCTGCGGATCCCGTACCGGATGATCCGGGACAACCATGCCGCCCGGTTCCTCAAGGCCCGCGGCTATCGCTTCGTTCATTTCAACTCGACGTGGGGCGCGACGATGCACAACCGGCACGCCGACCTGGAGGTCGGCTACCGGCGGGGACTGTTCGCCGACGAGTTCCAGCGGATTCTCGCCGAGACGACGCTTCTCAAGGTCGCGAGTTCCTTCATCGTCGAGGACCTCGCCGCCTTCCACCTGCATGCCTTCGAGAAGCTGAGGGCCATCTCCGCCCTCCCCGGTCCGACGTTCACCTTCGCCCACATCATCCTGCCCCACCACCCCTACCTGTTCGACCGGGGCGGTAACGTAAAACGCCACGCTTCTATGCTCGACCAGTTCCAGAATGACATGTGGCAGTACGGCGACGCCTACTTGGACCAGCTCGTATTCGTGAATAAGAAGGTGCTGGAGGTGATCGACGCCATCCTGTCGGCCGAAGGCCCCGCGCCCATCATCATCCTGCAGTCGGACCATGGCCCCCAGCTGTTCAATGCCCGACGGGACGACTACATCCGGGCGCGTATGGCAAACCTCAACGCGTACCTGTTGCCGGAAGGAGTCGACGCGGCCCTGTATCCCTCGATTACGCCGGTCAACACCTTCCGTGTAATCTTTAACCGCTACTTCGACGCCGGTCTGCCCGTGCTTCCCGACCGCGTGCAGTTCTCGACTATGAACCGCCCCTACGACCTTCTCGAGATCGGCCCCGACGGCCGCCCGGTCCGATAACCTAATTGCATTTCCAGATCAGGTGACTTTCTCGGCGGTGCGTCGGCCAACGTACATGCCGAGCGCGCCGAGGTAGAGCGTGCTCACCTGGCCCCGCCGTATCGGCACGGCTCTTGATTGGTCTTTCCGGTATTTAGTCCGGGAGACCAATTGTCATGATCGCTGCCTCACCTTCAAGAGCAGACGCTGCATTGCTCAGATGAGTTTTGTGCCCGCTATGTCAAGCCGCGTCGCCGTTATGGCCGCAAGGCCGGCAGGGCGACTGTTGATGCTGCACCGGCCACACGTCCCCAGGCTAAACCTGCCGTGTTCTACCTCCCTCGCGACCACGAGGCTTCACCGCTGTTTCAGGTTGTGCAGGGCTTAGCCCGCACCAGTTAACAAAAACGCCCGGATGGAGATTCCCACCCGGGCGTGAAATACTATCAGATAAATGGTATCTGTATTACTTTACCGGTGTAATAAAAGGGAAGATGTTGTAACTCCATCAGTTACTCTGGCAATGTATGCTGAGCCTGAAAACGTGATATCATTTAGATCAACGGTGGACTCATTGCTTTTTAGCTTGTAGCACGCAATTGCTTTACCGGCAAGATTAAATAATGTCAACGAGACATTCCCGCTGAATTGCTGCCGATTGATTACCAGAGATGAACGATGTCTGGTAATGGGTGCAGCTTTGACGTTGAAACCGACACTGCTTTTAGCACCGGTGGCTACTCCGAAGGTAATCACCACGTCGCCGCCATCAGGAACCGCCTGAAACATCAGGTAGTCTTTACCATCAACCTTGACAATAGTGTCTTTGATTTCTTTCTCTGCCTGTTTAACCGAAGGTTCGTTCCAGTTCTCTTCAACCGGGAGACGAATAGAAAGTGGGTAGTTGTAAATATTGTTATCAAGATTATCGGTGACTTCAATAGTGATGCTTTTATCATCACTTCCCTTCTTTTTTACTGTGACAGCTTCACGTTCCTTGATATAACGGGCAACGTTTCCGAATGTTTCACACCAGACTTTATCACGGTTTTTATTGATGTAGTCGAGATTCTCCCTGAGAAGATTTAATGGTGTGGCTGCAAACTGATAATCACCCTCTACACCATGATGAAGGTATACACTCCACCCGTTCCTTTCAATCGCGACATCAACGAGCCTGTTCATACCTTGAATATCAGTAACGCCACCATATTGAGAGGTCCCGATAATTTGTGACTTGATTTTACCAAAGTCAACAGGCGTTGTAGGATTAGGGTAACCGTCACAATCCCGTGCTGCTACATAAACATTCGTTGCACCGCCGGGGTTTTCACAATAAGGGTAAGCATATGAAACACACTTCTCACCCGGAACCTTATCTTGAATATCTTTTTGTGAAGCGGCATAATCTGTCGCCATGCTATTATGTCTGATGCTGTGACTCCCGATTTCATGCCCTTGTTCAAAGGCTTTTTTAAGGCCATTCCAGTCGGGGTTAAAAGACTGGGCGCTAAATATTGTCATATGAACCCCTTTTTCATTAAACAACGGCACAGCCTTACTCAGTTGGTTCTGGGTGTTATCATCAAAAGTATGTGATACTGCTCCTTTACAGAAATTTGCCCACGTCCCCACTTCAAACGGATTCTCAACAGAACCGGCTGATACAACCCACGTGATCGCAGCAACAGACAGTAATGATCTGAAAAGTGACAGTTTAGTCTTCATGGTTCTGCTCCACATTTTAACTGACAGGTAATTGACTGATTGTTAAGTAATTGTTTTTTTCGGTTCAGGTAAAAATTGTCGTGATTTCGTCTGGTATCTAATCCACACTTTACAATAAAACCGTGCCCCTTGCCGATTTAGATACACGATTTATCGATAAAATAGATACCTTTGGCTGAAAGTTGCAAGAGTCTATGACTATAGCTTAAAGTATAACACATTTTCTGGAAAAATGCGTCACTCATTCACAACAGGATGGTTCCAGCAAGTCGCGAGCAAGTTCTGGTGCGAGGACAAGCAGTGGGCGCCGCCAGCCCCCCCCGGGTTGCGACCCCCCGGGAAATCATCAAGCCGGGGTATTTCGATCGAGAATGCGCCTGAAATAGTGGAAATCCCCAACCCGCTTTGCTGGAGCTGTGTCCGAAACCACGAAGTCGTTGACTTTCTATCCTGTATTGATGATATTTAAGCTGTCGCTGGCCCGTTATGGGTCCTGTTAGGCCGGATAGACTGTGGTGAAGGAAACATTTCAGATCCGGCGGGAACGGAATTAACAGCCAAAAAATGCGTGAAAGGTTGAAAAGGAAATACTTATCGCTCGACTGGAACAACTGGTCATGAGTGCGAGTACCGAAACGCAACGGGATTTCTCCTTCCTCAAGTCTTTTTGCCGTTTATTATCTTTACTCATCATTTTTTCGCACGGTACGTTCTCATCTTTTGCCGAATGTACTGTCCCGCCCTTTCATCCTGTGATTCTCCCGGCCGGGAGTTTTACCGACATGTATACAGCCTCGGTTCTGGCGGATGACGGCACATTCGTTCAGGTACAGACCACCATCACCAACATAGGTCCCGGCGGACCAAACGGAACCATCCGTCTGCTGGCAATACTACCCGGAGGTATTTCATGGAAAGCATCAAATTATTATGGAAGAGATAAATGGCATACCGAAGAATCTCCTGGTTCGGCTCTAGTAATAGGCCCTTGCCGTCTTGCATGCGTCAATGATTCGACCCGAATTACCATGGCGCTTAAAGGTGGTGAAGTGGACATCATGACAGGTGCCGCTCCCACTCCCGTCAAAGTTCCATTGATTGATGTCACCGTTACCGCACCTTCACCAGAAGATTCAATTGGAAAATTTTTCGAACATCTGGTTCTCATTCACGGAGCCAATGCCAGTATGACACTTACTATTCCTGGTTCTGAACCACGAACCATTCAAGAATGCCGCTTGATGCTCGAGCACTCACGGTCAGTTGGCGCTGCGCCCGAAGTTTCCAGAGGCATCATATTATTCAGGGGAATGATGGATGGGAAAAGTGTGCTGGCGCAATTCCGCATACCTGTGGAAAATAATGCATCTCCAGCCGGCTGGATCTGGAAAGACGGAGATGCGATACCCGTAGCGGTAAACAACATCAAAGTAACCTCCATAATCGACACTGTCGATGGAAAACCCACAGAGACCACATTTTACTCTGCACCCAACCACCTGTGGACGATCCGTGCCGAAAACCGGCTGTTCCGATACTCCTTCATTGACGACTTGGGTCCAATTTTAGGGAATCTTACGAAACTGCTGGTGGGAAACCCTGCGACCTTCTATTACAAGTCAGACTTGACATGGGCGAGCGACACAACACGTGCGGCTTACGGTATCCTTGAATTTTTCAGGGTCAAATGATAATACTTATATGTCATTTGAGTCCCGATAATGTTTTATACTCTTCAAATCAAAGGCACAATGTATGAACGTACTT
>CAYLVN010000051.1:0-12253 GCA_964387115.1 uncultured Fibrobacter sp. | reverse complement strand
GCTCATCGTGCCGATCCTGATGCGATTCTCTATTACAACGATTACAACACAAGCAACATAACCGCAAAATCCACTGCCGTCTACAATAAGGTTAAAAAGATGGTTGAGAATGGAGTTCCCATTCACGGCGTGGGATTCCAGTCTCATCAGACTCTTGAAGAATATTCAGCTGATTTTATCAAGAGCTTGAGAGATAATTTCAAGAGATTTTCAGACCTGGGCCTCAAATTAGCAGTTACCGAGCTTGATATCAGGATTAAAACTCCCACAGATCAGAGCGAACTCCAGAAGCAGGCTGATTATTACAGGGAATATATGGAGACCTGTCTGGCAAATCCTGCCTGCAGAACGTTTATGGTTTGGGGATTGGATGACGGACATTCATGGGTTCCAGGTACGTTCCAGGGAACCGGTGATGCGCTGCTCTTGAATAGAAGCTACCAGCCTAAACCAGCATATACTGCTGTGCTTAATGTACTCAAAGACTACGAAGTCAGTGTTATCCCATCCGACCGTTCTTCCAAAGCAGCTACTGCTGAATTGATTTTTTCCGGAAAGCACAACCCGGCAGCAATTTTCGATCTGCGCGGCGTGAAAATTGGATCGTACAAAGTTATGCCTGCCACGACAGCGGGAATTCACACCGCAAACCAGACATACGTAGTTAAAGGGAGCAACAGCTCCACGAAGCTCTTGAAGGCCACTGCTAAATAGTGAATACTCGTAAAAATCCGGGGTGGAACAACCACCCCGGTTTCTGACCCGTTGGGAGTTGTCCGTTTTTTCGCTCATAATTCCACGAATTAGGCAAAGTACCGAAAATATTGCGAGAAGGCACTCGTTGCGTTGTTCCAGTTCCCGGAACACTTTTTTCAAGCTTTGCCTGAAATCTGCATTAGCCCGATTATAGCCTCTTTATATTAGTATTACATGGGGATTAAAATTTTTGTGATAGGTTATACCATCTTTATTATTGCCGTTCATATAACCTGACTTATGCACACGGATCAGGGCGAATTGTACTTGTCCCTTGTGCATAAAGGCTTTCACAAATCTTGATGTAAGGTTTTATGCGGCATTCAAATAGATTTTGTGTTATAATAACAACTAAGCAACCATTTTATAGGTGCGTACACTATGGCTCGACCTAAATCAGCAATCAGAATTTTTGACTACTCCGATTATCGCAGTTACCTCGGTGAATATTATAAGGATCAAAAGGAGCGCAATACTTATTTTTCCTACAGGTATTTTGCAAACAAAGCGGGAATAAGGTCGATTGGTCTATACAAGGATGTTGTAGACGGGAAGCAGTCTCTTTCCCGACGGGCTATTGCCAAGTTCTCCGAGGCGATAGGCCATTCAAAACGTGAAGCGGAGTACTTTGAGGCTATGGTGTTTTTTACAGATGCCGAGACAATAGAGGAACGCAAATTCTATTTCGAACGGATGATGGCGTGTCATGAATCAAAAGCCCGCATTATTGAGGCATCACGCTATGAGTATTATTCTCAATGGTACTATAGTGCCGTACGGGCACTCCTTTCGTTTTACTCGTTTGATGGCGTGGAATTCTCCTCATTGGCAAATCTGCTCTCACCTCCAATAACAACTGAACAGGCGAAAAAGGCGATTGAGGTTCTGGAGAGGCTCGGTATGATAAAGAGAAAAGAAAACGGTTTCTTTGAGCCCTGCGACCAGATAATCACTACCGGCCAGTTGAACAACAACAAGCAGGTTCAAACATTGAGCGTTATCAATTTTCAGAAAAATCTCTTATCCCTAGCCGCTGAAGCATATGATCGGTATTCGGAGCGGCAGATGGATATGTCAACCGTTACACTCAGCATATCGAAAAAGACCAGGCATTTAATTAAGGAGGAAGCGGCTGTTTTCCGGAAAAAAGTCCTCAGTCTTGCAGAAAAAGACACACATCCGGAATGTCTCTATCAACTTAATTGTCAATTTTTTCCTCTGACAGACCTCGGGAAGGATGAGTAAAAGATGTACCTACTCAGCAGAGGAATCTTAGCATTTCTAATTGCCTGCATCGGCTTTACATTCCTGTTGTGCACGCCTCAGATCACTGGAGTTGGCACGGGCTCAGAAACCGTTATCGGTAAAATTGTACATGAGGATGGGACACCCGCTTCTGGAACGGTTGTCACTTTGTATCCAGTTAACTTCGACCCGGCTTCAGATCCAGAAATGCTCCATCTATGCCTGGATACCACAGATAGTAACGGCTACTATACGATAACCATCAATTCATCTAAGGTTGATGTGTACACATTGCAGGCAAGTAATCTCAAGCAGCAGACCCGGACGATCGTTTCAGATATTGATATCTCTGCATCAGGCGATTCGACCCTGATCGATGCCGCTCGACTTTACAAAACAGGCAGCATTCAAGTAAAATTTTCCGATATTCCGGCAACCCGGACAGGGTATGTATTTATCCCGGGTACCAATTACTATTCTTATGTGAAGGACGGAAGCGCCATTATCGATTCGGTACCGGCGCAGACTATACTTCAAGTCTTTTTCAAGGAATCCGATCTGCAGGATGAGCCCCGGAGCCTGGCTGAGAATATCGATGTTCAACCGGAAATCACAACCATAGTTGCGTCTTCAGGACCATTGTACTCTCGGAAGATTTTTCTTAACACCACTTCAACCGGGGCCGATGTCGCCGGCAATGTTACTGACTTTCCTGTACTTGTCAGGCTGCACTCCGGTAATTTCGATTTTTCACAGGCCAAAGCGGACGGGGGCGATTTACTCTTTACTAAAGAAAACGGACAGACTATTCCCCATGAAATTGAGCGGTGGAACTCTTCCAGGCATGAGGCTGAGATATGGGTGAAAGTGGATACAGTGTACGGTAATGACAGTACGCAGTTTATCTCTCTGCACTGGGTAGATCCTGAGGCCACAAGCAGCTCCAGTGGTTCGGCTGTTTTTGATCTTTCCGCAGGGTACAAAGGCGTATGGCACCTGGGGGACAATGGAGAAACTGTTCTGGATGCCACCGGGAACAATAATACAGGTTCGCGCAATGGTGATAAGGCGCCTGTAAAAGGTAATATCGGTTTAGCGCAGTCTTTTGATGGAACCGGTGATTATACAGATATGGGTGATGTATGTAACCTTGATACATCCAGCCTTACAGTTTGTGCCTGGATCAAAAAGATTGGTGAAGATAAGATACAGACTATTGTTGCTAAAAGTGTCGGAAATCTTCCAAACGAGACCTATGGCTGGCTCTTTCAACTTGACGGGGATGGAGCGTTATCGATTTTCATGGCATCAGATTCTGGCGTATGGGGTGATCCCGGATCATTTGTTCTTACAGGAAATACCTGGGTAACCGATTCTTCATGGCATCATGTTGCTGCTGTGGTTGATCGTTCCGACCGTGACAATTGCAGAGTCTATTTAGATGGAGCCGATATAAGTGCGCTTCCAACCGGGGGTGACATCAGAAGTGTCGGCACCGTGTTAAACACTGCTCCGCTTAGATTTGGGACGGATTCAAATGGGCACTGCCAGTGGGAAGGTTCACTTGATGAAATATCAATTTTATACAGGGTAAAATCGCCGGGATTCATTAAACTGAGCTATATGAATCAGAAAAGTAATGATAAGCTGACGGTTTTTAAGTAGTACCTGAGTAACACCCGGTATAAAATTCTTCTTCCCCCTCATTTTATGGGGGCTCTTTTTGTGGTGTTCAAAATCTCCGGTTCAACAGATAAATGTTTGGCGGAGTTCCGTATACAATCTAAAAGGATTGAATCATGAAAATAGTGACGTTTTTTCTTCTCTTTTCCTTTATTTCCTTATCTTCTGCTCAGCAGACACGTGATAGTGACCTGATGAAAAATGTCTCCTATCGCACCTCTTTCGGGGTCACCCTGAATTACCTTCTGTTTGTTCCTAAAAACTACGATGAATCACAGAAGTATCCGCTTGTGGTCACTTTACATGGCAGCGGGAGCGATAATGTTTATCAGGTGAATAATAATGACCAGGCACACCCCTGGATCGAAGACAGCGTTCAGGCACGCTGGCCTCATTTTATCATGGCCCCGCAGTGCCCTTCAGGCACCTGGGGCGGAATGGGTGCATCCACAGGACAAATATCTGAAGCAGCAAAAGCAGTACTTGAGGCTATCGAGGATCTCAAGAAACAGTATTCCTTAGATACCAATCGTTTCATAATAGGCGGGTTTTCCCTTGGTGGATCAGGTACTTATCACCAGATAGAGATGAAGCCTGATTACTGGGCAGCAGCGGTGCCTTGTTCTGCGGGTGGGGACAGTTCAAAGATCGAATTAATAGCCAAAACACCCATTTGGCATCATCACGGGTCTAACGATATGGACGGCGCTGCACTTAAAAGGATGTCTGCCGCGCTTGAAAATCATGGCTATCCTGTGCTTCGGGTGACAAGCGACCAGGTAGTCAGTTCTCCTGCCGGCTGGCGTAATGAGATTCAAAAGGGAACCAAACCCGAAGACATCACATACAAGAACGCAAATCCTTCCTACGACTCCTTGAACAGAGCGATAGAATCGGGTGCAAAATACATTTTCCTGATGTTCAAGGGTGGAGATCACGAATCCGCACGCTTGAATGCCAACCACAATCCGTTGCTGGCTAAATGGGCCTTTTCAAAAGTCAGGGGAGGAGGCACCACAAATGCGTCTGTTAATCCTTGGAAAAAGGGCTTTGAAAGCCGGGGAGCCTTTTCGGGGAGTGTAAAAAGCAGTAATTCAACTTTAAAAATCCATTTCACAGCACAATCAAATCAGGTATACCTTAAGATGTACAATCTTAAAGGAAATCTTGCGAAAAAGATCCGCCTTACAACCAGTGCCGGCACAAATTATTCAAACAGTTTTGATTTGTCAGAGCTGACAAACGGGTATTATGTCGTAAAGCTGGGGACCGGTGAGGACGGAGCTTTTCATACGACAAAGATATTGCTGACAAAATAGAACCCTGATTATCCGGAAGCCTCTCTGGTGTTCAGTCCGTTTATAAGGATTTTTAATGCGATTTTATCGTTTTTCCCTGGTATTACTCTGTGTTTCCGGAATTAATTCCGCATTTGCTCAGAATGTTTCCATAACAGTCAATGCCGCTCAGGATAAAAAGGCCGTATCCCCCTATCTTTACGGACGCAATAATACTTTTGATAAACCGGCATCATTTTACCAGGACGCAGGTTTGCGCTTTGTGCGGATGAATGGTGGTAATAATGCCACCAAATATAACTGGCGCAAAAAGATCTCATCGCACCCTGACTGGTATAATAATGTTTATCTGAATGACTGGGATAAAATCTCACAGCAAATTGCCGCCGATCATCCGGACATGCAGGCAATGTGGGCCTTCCAGCTGCTTGGCAGAGTTGCTTCCAGCACAGATCACAATTTTAATGACTGGGAGTATAATCAATCAGAGTACTGGGAGGGTATTGGGCAGAACCTGGCAGGAGGAGGTGTCCCGAATACAGAAAATCCAAAGGAAGGGGCATTGGTGGAGGGTGATGCCAGTCTTTACACCCAGCCCTGGCCCGCCGATTCTTCTGTTGCTATTCTGGACCACTGGTTTGGTCCCGGTGGGCTTGGTTTGAACAAGAATCAGTTTCTATACTGGAGTATGGATAACGAACCGGACATATGGGATGGAACCCATGATGATGTGATGTCGTCCGGGTTGATACCTGTCAGTGAATTCTTGGATCGATTTATTGATCTGGCAAAAAAAGCCCGTGCCAAATTTCCCGAAATTAAAATTTGCGGACCTGTTACAACCAGCGAATGGCAATGGTTTCGATGGGGAGATGAAGACATAACAATAGATGGAAAGTACTATTGCTTTCTTGAATATTTTATCAAACGATGTGCTGATGAGGAAAAAGCAACAGGCATTCGGGTGCTGGATGTTGTAGATCTTCACAATTATCCATATTTCCCTTCAAACGAGGCGGCACTGCAGCTTCATCGGGCATATTACGATGAGGCCTACGATTATCCGGGGGCCAACGGAATTAAGACTATAAACGGGGGCTGGGATAATTCACAGACAAAAGAGTACATTTTTAAACGGATCAACAATTGGCTTGATCAACATTTCGGTGCAAATCATGGCATAACATTGGCGTTAAGCGAATGGAGTCCGGGACCATCGGAACCCAATCTCGCCTCAGTCATTTATGCATCACATCTGGGTTTGTTCGGCAACAACGGGATAGACTTTTTTACTCCATGGACATGGTTTCCGGGCATGTGGGAAACTTTACATCTGTTCAGCCGGTATGCAAAAAACTACAGTGTGGCAACTGCTTCTACGCTTGAAAACACGGTTTCGGCCTACACAACGGTAAATGAGTCGGTTGATTCTATGACTGTAATTGTTGTAAATCGCGATATGAATTCCGTGCGAAATGTGACGGTTAACCTTGACGGCTTTTCAATTCCTGACGGGAATTATAAAACCTTACAATTGTCATCTCTGCCCGAAACAGAGACTTTTATGTCACACTCACAAAATGCTCTGAAAGAAAACCAGGTTACTGTAAACTCAAATGGTTTTACCATTCCGGTCCCCGCACTTTCTATAACCGCAGTCATTCTTTCCAGATCAACCTCAACATCTCAAGCTGCTTACACTGCACAGAGATCCGCTGTGAATGTTAATTGCAGCAGATCTTTTCTGAAAGTGGAATTCACAGTGTTACGGAGCGGGTTTACCTCTTTTAACCTTTGCAATTTAAATGGAACTGTGGTTAAGTCAGATGTTTTTCCGGCTCGCGCGGGCGAGGCCTGTTCCAAGTTTATGGATTTAACTGATACGCCCAATGGCTTTTACATCCTGAAGATAGAAAATGATGGAAACATTATTTCCAGCTCAAAGGTAGTGGTAGCCAGGTAGCTGCTCGCGGTGAAAAATCGTGCTTTCCCGGCCGGATCACCAGTACCGGATGCCGAAATTAGAACCGAAGTGTGTTCCGATTTTTGGAACACTTTTTGTTAAAACCTGCCGTAAATCCATACCATAAGATTCATGTGTTGCTATATTAAAGAATAATGCTGATCTGACGATCCGTATTTGATATATATAGTTGCATTTAGAAGTCAGAAGAGGGTGATTGTTCAAAAATCAGAAATGTTTCGATTGGCAGGTAAACGGCAGTATAGCATAATTAGAATGGATGATTAATCATAAATGCGGAATCGGTCAGGTTCTATCCGGACCATCCGTCTGACACAATAAAGATACAGAGGGAATATGAAAAAAGATCGAATTGTCAACGTCAAAACTGTTACTCTTACCGGCATCATCTTCATCTCACTGGCATCAATTTGTACGGCCCAGACATTGATCGATTTTTTTCAGCCCATGCCAATTGTTAAGCCGTTGCGATCGGATGTGTGGGGCTCTTCAGTGGGTAAGAGGGATATCGGTAATGGTCTGGAAGACACCACAAACAGGTCGTATAGTTACTGGGACGGTCCGGTAATCAAGGGCCCCGATGGAAAGTACCATATGTTTGCAAGTCGCTGGAACCAGAGCGGGGGACACTGGTCATGGCTCAGTTCCGTGGGAATTCATGCAGTAAGTGAAAATATTATGGGACCATACGTTGATAAAGGTCTGACCTGGCCAAATAATTCCGGGGGAAAAGGACACAACCTTACTATATTGCAGCTTAAAGATGGAACCTATGCATCTGTGGTCAGCGACACTCGCCCGGGAGATTTCTTTACAGCCCCATCGCTTGATGGTCCCTGGAGCTTTGCCGGTTCAATCAATATTGACGCCAATGGTTTCGGCAAACCCAGCCATATCGCCAATTTGAGCATAATAATCCGTCCCGATGACGGCAAATTCATGGTTATTGAACGTAATGGGCAGATAATGACCAGTGATAAGCTTACCGGACCATATAAGATGCAGTGCAGGTCCATTTACAGCGGCCTTGCCCCTAATCTGGAAGATCCGGTTTTATGGTACAGCGGGGGATATTATCATGTGGTGGTGAATTCATGGAGCGATAAAAAAGCCTATCACCTGAGATCGAAAGATGGTATAAAAAACTGGACAAATGAAGGTCTGGCTTTTGATCCAAGATCAAATTTCCTGCGCTATACCGATGGAACAGTAAACCACTGGACAAAAATTGAACGTCCCGGAGTTTACATTGAAGATGGTCACGTCACTCACTGGACCTTCTCTGTGATTGATTGTGAAAAAGAAAATGACGGGGGAAATGATAACCATAACAGCAAAGTTATTATCGTGCCCTTTGATGGAGTTTCATTTGACGGGGTTGCTATTCCTCCACAGCGTGATACAGTTTACAATGGAAAATTTAATACAGGAAAAATCGGGTGGAGTCTTAATGTGTGGTCAGGAAGCGCCACCGGGGATGTAGTCAACGGGGAGTACAAGGTAGCGGTCTCAGGCATCGGAGAAAATGTTCACGATATCCAGCTTGTGCAGACCGGGCTTATCCTTGAGCAGGGAAAGTATTATCAGGTATCATTTGATGCATATGCGGCATCTAACCGGACTCTGGACGTCAATGTGGAAATGGAAGATGATCCCTGGACCAGTTACCTTCAAGCTCTGAAAACATTCGATATTACTACATCAAAAACGCCCTATTCATTTATCTTTAAAATGGAGCAGCCAACCGATTCAAGTTCAAGGATTGGATTTAACTTCGGTGCCTCAACCGGGACCGTTTATCTTGACAATATCACACTTCAGCAAGCTACTGGAACCTCTTTTGTACCCTCTGTGAGTCGCAGGATCAGTTTCAAACCGGATATCTCTTATAAAAACTCCTCTTTGAGGATTAATTACCAGACAGAACCCGGTTCACGATTATCGCTGGATCTCTTTGATCTCAGGGGAAATATTGTAGAAAGCAGAATCTTACAATCAGGCTCAGGGCACACCTGGACACTTGATCTTTCCGGATTACCGGGGGGAACGTATGTTGCCGGGCTCAAGGCGGATGGAATGTTGATCAATAGTACAAAATTCATCTGCAGAAACTGATCTGGTATGCAGCTGATTACAATTTTGCTGCGGGATAATGAATTGTACTTATCCCTTGTGCATAAAGGCTTTTACAAATGCAGATGCACCACCAGAGTGGTACATCTGCGATTTGTTTAAACCTTTCAGTTGCAGGGTCTAAATGCACTTTATCCATTCCCGGATGCATGAGTCAGGTAGAACATCAGCCCGAAAGGTTTTTCTTATGCGGTTAAATTTGACAAAAAACAATCTGGTGATCCTGTGTATGGTTGTTTCCTTTGCAGGATTTGTATCGCTGACCTCTGCGGGTGATTGTACGGTTAAGTTTGACGATCTCCAGCAGCGCATGTCGGGTTTCGGGGGATCAACAGCCTGGGCAGGCGGGCTGGCAGACAACTTGATAACCGGTCTATTTTCTCCCACAGAAGGATGCGGGTTGACTCTGGTAAGGATGAGGATAGCTCCCAACGGGACTACCGGATCGGGTGAGATAAATATTGCCAAAAAGGACCAGGCTCTGGGTGCCTCTATCTGGGCCGCTCCCTGGTCGCCGCCGGCAAACTGGAAGGATAACAACAATGTTAATAAAGGTGGAAGTCTGCTTCCGGCACACTACCAGGATTGGGCCGACCGGCTTGTTTCGTATGTTCAAAACCTAAAGAATCAGGGGGTAGACTTAAAATGGATTTCTGCGCAGAATGAACCTAACTGGACAGCCGATTATGAATCCTGCAGATATACGCCTGAACAGCTGGCGACATTTATAGGAAAATACCTGGGACCTTCACTTGAAAAAGCCGGTTTGAAAACAGGAATCATCGCTCCGGAAGTGATTAACTGGGGATCACTTAAACCTTTCGGTGATGCCATATTAAACAGTCCTGAAGCGGTGAAGTACTGCAATGTCATTGCATCGCACTCTTATGGTGATGAACCAACCAGCTCCAGGGGGTATCCCTATAATCTGGTCAGGGAAAAAGGTAAAGAGCTCTGGGAGACCGAATATGGTTTTGACCAGTTTGCGGGTGATGAGTCTATGACTCCAGGGATTGCCATCGCCAAACAGATGCATGGTCAGATTGTCAATGGGCCTGTGAGTGCTTATCACACATGGTGGATCATTCCCGCAGACGGGGTAAACGGAACGGCGTCAAATGGTCTTGTCATGCGGGGGCATGTGATACAGCGAGGGTATGTGATGGGCAACTACAGTCGTTTTGTGAGGCCGGGATCTTATCGGGTGACCGCTAATGCAAGTCCGTCTACGGGTGTGTATGTTACGGCTTATCGCAATGATTCTCTTGGACAGTTGACCATTGTCGCCATAAATGAGAACGCCTCTGCAACAGAGCAGAAATTTCTACTGGATGGCATATCTGTGCCCACGGTAACACCATGGGAGACATCTAATGCAGTAAAGTTGACAGCCCGTGGCCCTGTTACAGCCGGAACGAGTTTTTCCTGGACTTTGCCTGCAAAGAGTGTTGTCTCATTTGTCGGGTTCTACACGACGGGTACATCCGTTATCCCGGACGGCAGTGCCAGATACTCTCCTGTCAATGTGGACTGTAGAAATTCACTGTTAAGAATAGAGTTAAGAGATCAGGGAGAGAAAAAAACATCATTGAAGATCTTTGATCTTAAGGGGGAAACTGTAAAATCTGTATCATTTACAACCGGTAAAGGTAATGGTGAGTTCAGGAATCTCGATCTCTCCAGTCTGCCCGGAGGATTTTATATTGTCAAACTCGGAATCGCAGGCCGTAGTATTTCTACATCGAAAATATTTGTTGCAAAGTAGCAGTGAATGTATTTGTCAGGAAATAAGATAAATGTCTTGTTTGAACCGTATACAGGAGAAAAAATGAAATCCAGGTTGAATGCCGTAACGTGTTGCAGTGCAATTCTCTTTCTGCTGTCTTCCGGTACCGGTACCGGAGCAGTAACAGTCAACGTGAATCCAGCTGTTGAGTATCAGGAATTTGAAGGCTGGGGGACATCGATCTGCTGGTGGGGAAATATTATCGGCAAATATCCTCAACAGGCACGTGATTCAATTATGGATCTTTTATTCGACACCGCCGACGGTATGGGACTTTCGATGATTCGCTACAATATCGGTGGCGGAGATAATCCCTCCCACAATCACATGGGGACCGGAAAGATGATGGAGGGGTTCAAGGCAGGAGAAAATGCTTCTTACGACTGGACCAAAGACGCAGCTCAACGATGGGTTGTTGATGCCGCGAAGCAGCGGATTCCTCAGAAATGGTTTATCGCCGAAGCGTTTTCAAATTCTCCTCCGTACTGGATGACCAATAGCGGGTGCGCTTCCGGCGGATCGGGAGGGAGCAATAATCTTAAAAACGATTATTACACTAAGTTCGCTGATTATCTCACAACGG
Source organism: uncultured Fibrobacter sp. (assembly GCA_964387115.1). GTDB lineage: Bacteria > Fibrobacterota > Chitinivibrionia > Chitinivibrionales > Chitinispirillaceae > JAAYIG01. Next base: position 785 of record CAYLVN010000051.1, on the reverse strand, counting down.
TAGTAAAACATTTTAAAGACGAGTGGGGGATCACCTTCCGTACACTTGAACCTCAGAACGAACCGGACAATGGCTGGACAGTAAACGGCGGGCAGGAGGGATGTTCATTCTCGTATGAAAATCAGGCAAAGCTGATCACGGAAGTGAAGAAAAAAATAGACGAAAAGCAACTCTCAACAGTAATTTCAGCTCCTGATGGAGCATCATACGGGTCAACCATCGGTGCGTATAACTCCTACAATGCGACAATCAAGTCCTACATTTCACAGATAAATACCCATGGTTATTTTGGCGGCAGCCGGACGGATTTACAGGCTTTGGCAGCGCGGGATGGCAAGAGACTGTGGGCGTCTGAAATCGACGGCAGCGGGGCTGATTATCCTTTTGACCAGTGGAAACATGATCATAACGATATCGTTCCGGGTCTTGATATCGCAAACCGCGTAATTCGTGACTTGCGTGATTTGAAAGCAAATGGATGGGTTTTCTGGCAGATCGTGGAGAGTGAACAGGCCCAGACAACCCTCAACAAAAACTGGGGTTGTATTCATGCCGATTTCAATGGCGGTAGCAAATATCACATTACCAAAAAATTCCATGCGCTCCGGCAGTTTACCAGTTTTATCAGGCCTTTCTCAAAAATGATAAGTATCGATAATAATGATGCGGTTGCCTGTATTTCTCCGGAACAGGATCGGCTGATCATTGTTCAGAGAAATGCCGGTAATTCCGCTGTTTCGTATGAATACAAGGTGTCGGATTTTGAGCAGGTCGGTTCACCGGTT
>CAYLVN010000050.1:0-12336 GCA_964387115.1 uncultured Fibrobacter sp. | reverse complement strand
AAATCCTCAAGCGTTTCGAACAGTATCGCTGAAGCAATCACTCCGTCCGCGTCATAATCGCCATAGATCGCAATTTTATCTTTTTTTATTTTTTCATCTGTTATCCTTTCAACAATTTTATCCATTCCTGCTATATTTATAATAATACTTGTATTTGGGCAATTTACGGTCTGTAATTTCAGGATATTGCAGTTACCAGAGGAAAAGCTGCACAGGGATGATATGCGAAAAAGAGGATTATAAAACATCTATTGTTTACCAATGGCATTCAATTTGCTTTCTAATTGGTATTCTCTTTTTATTCGTACAGGTTTAAAAATAGCAGATAACTTAATCTACGGGAACAGGTATGATAAGTATCTCTGGAATAATCATGCTGATTCTTCTCTGTAGTGTGGTGGTTGTTTTATGTTGGCATGTAAGATCAAGAGCGCCTGGTTACCGCAATAAGGCTCTGGAATCGATCTATTCCATTGCAACGACATCAAAATCTTGTGTTCCCAACCGTTACCTGCAGATCGCTTCCGGTATAGCCTCGATACTCGATGTTCCCTGTGTGTTGATAGGTAAAGTTGTAGAGAAAGGATTGACTTTTACTGCTCAGTACCGGAAAACTGAGGCTAAAAGAGGGTTCGATCATTCGATGGCCGAAGTGGTTCTGCAGAGAGGGAAGACGATTCAGTGCGCTTTGAGAGAAACAGGGTCTAAATCTGTAAGCGGGAGCTCTGAAGGGTGGTTTCTGGGAGTTCCTGTGTTCAGTTATGAAGGTGTGTTGAAGGCTGTGATCTGTGTTTTTCGAGAGAAAAGGAGTCCTTTCAGCCCCGGTCAGGTGCAGATGGTAGAGACATTTGCATCATATACTGCAAACCAGATTGAAAGTGAGGAGTCTGTCGGGGGGGCAACAGGGATGCTGGATCGAAAATTTCTCGGTCGATTTACATCGGGCATTATTCATGAAGTAAGAAATCCGCTCAATGCTATCTGGGCTGTTTCAGAAGCTCTGTTTCAGGAGCTGGGTGAGAGTAAAGCAGAACTGATCATTTATAAGGAACACATAAAGACCCAGGTTGACCGGCTGACAGGACTGATGAGGGAGCTTATCGATTTCGCGGAGCTGTCAAAGCCCTTTACAGCTCAGGAAATTGATTTTGAGAATCTTTGCAGAGAGGCTGTTGAGTTCTTGAGAGAAATGAATGTTGGCGGGGAAATAAACGTTAAGATCGATGTTAAAGAGTGTGAAGGTTCTGTGGTTGTAAGGGGGGAGAGAGAAAAATTAAAGCGGATGATAGTTTACATTATTGAGAATGCGCTCCAGCACATTCCATCCGGCAGTGAAATAGTTCTCAGATTGACTGAAAATGTAAACAAAATGCACATTATTCAGATAATTGATAGAGGATGCGCGATCCTGCCGGAAAATATAAAAAGGGTGAATGAGCCGTTTTTTTCTACAGTAAAGGGTGTAGGGCTTGGTTTATGTAAAGTTTACCAGATTGCTGAGCTTCACGGTGGGAATGTAGAGATTTTTAACAACGATCCTCCTCCGGGTGTAACAGTACAGGTGAAACTTCCGGCACTCTTGATTAACCCGGCTCCTGAGAGCTGTCCTGTCGCTAATGAGAGTGTCAATGCTTAAGAAACCCGTATCTGCCAGGTGATGAATGGAACAGATATTCAACAGATCAGAGCATAACCCATTGATAACAGCGGCAAATCTTCCATTTCCAGCCAGTGCTGTGCTTAATCCCGGAGCTGTCGAGCATGATGGTGAGGTGGTATTGCTTCTGAGGGTCGAGGGTTACGACGGGATGTCAAACATTCATGTGGCACGGAGCAGAAACGGGGTTACAGACTGGCAGATAAATCCAAGGCCGCTGATCCGCAGGGGGGAGAAGAGGTGGCGTTACGAGGAGTGGGGGGTTGAGGATCCAAGAGTCGTGTATCTGGCCGACCGTCAGGCTTATTACATTACATATACCGCTTACTCTCCATCCGGGGCAGCAGTAGGTCTTGCGAGCACAAGGGATTTTGAAAGTATCGAACGGATCGGGCTTATTTTTTCTCCAAACAATAAAGATGCGGTGCTTTTCCCGGTGAAGTTTGAGGGAAGGTATGCAGTTTTACACAGGCCCGATGCCGGGGGGATCGAAAATATCTGGATAGCGTTTTCGCCTGATCTGGTTTACTGGGGAGAGCCGCATGCGGTACTCCTTGAGGGTGTCGGGCCTGCCTGGAATGCAGTAAAGGTGGGCAGCGGTCCTCCTCCGGTTGAGACTCCCCGCGGATGGCTTCTTCTTTATCACGGGGCCAAGTATTATGCCGGTTCTCTTGTTTATCGGGTAGGTGCTGTGATTCTGGACCGGAAGTATCCAAACAAGGTGTGTGCTGCTATTCCAGATTGCATTTTCAGTTCCAGGGAATCTTACGAGACCTCAGGGCTGGTTCCTAACACGGTTTTCCCTACAGGCATGATAGTACGCGGAGACGAGCTCTGGATCTATTATGGTGCGGCTGACAGCAGCATTTGTCTGGCAACTATTAGGCTTTCGGAGATGCTGGATCTTTTCAATTGAGATGCCATTCCTGTGATATCTGATTGCACCACTAGTATATTCTGTTCAGTGATGAAACTCCATTTATCATAAAACTGATAAGGGAAAAAGATGAGCGGAATATTGACAAAACAAATTAGAATCGGTTGTCTGGTCATTTTTGCCCTGTTGCACGCTTTCTGTTTTTTGCCGGATTTGAGTGCCCGGGATACATCTTCATACAGATATGCTGTAGTAATAAGCAGTGGTGCCTACAGTGATGCAGGGTGGAGAGCCGTAGCTGATTCACTGATTTTAAAGCATGGAAGCAAAGGAAAATCGCGTATTTTTACATGGCAGACATCTGTCAATGATGTCAAATCAGGCCTTTGCGATTTTGGGCCCGATTATATCGGATATATCGCACGTCCGGAAACAGAGTGTAATTCCGCATTTGTGGTCGCGGTAAGCCGTCTGAGCCGTCAACTGGATGATGATCCGTATGGAGATGCCGTATGGGGGATAATTACAGGATTCGAAGCTGCCGATGCCATGCGGGCGATATCGGAATCTCTTACTGTCAAGACTGTACTGTGTGCATCAGGAAATCTCTCCTGTGAGCCGCCGATCCAGCGGTTCTATCAGGCTGTTGGAATGACCTGTGATGATGTTGCAAGAACCGATTATCTTTTCCCGGACCGATCGGGGAGAATTTATACCGAAAACAGGCGTCCGTATGGTGAGCAGGACCGTATCAAGATTGTCAGCAGATGGCTCAATGAAGAATCACTTGACTTCCAGATAGCCGGTCAGGGATCAATAAGAGGGCCGATCGATTGCATTATCACCGGTGGCCACGGTAATGTGAATCTCTGGCAGTGTCATTATCCTGAGCCAGATATCGAGGGGTACATGCGCTCATCGGCAGGCAGACTCTTCGGATCCCCCTATTCAGGTGACAACATCTCGATAAGTGTCCCGACCCCGAAAGTGTTTTGGTGTTTAAGTAACTGTCTTATGGGTAATCCTGACAGCAAAAACAACATTGTATATGCGGCATTTCATACAGGGCATGCGGTGCAGATGTTTGGGTTTGTCAATAATGCTGCTGCCGGTAACGAGTTTATGGCCTGGGGGATATATGACCGGGTGACAAAATCAGCCGGAAAGTATACGCTTCCTGAAGGCTTCTTTCTTTCCAATAATAATGCCCAGTTCGAATTAAGGCATCCAACCGGTCAGATGAACACTTCACAGGTAAAAATTTACATGGACTCAACGGTATTCTACGGTGATCCGGCCGGAGATGTCTGTTTTCATGCATTTGGAGACACTGCAAAGGGGTACAAAGAGGAATTGACCTTTGTAGAAAATGGTTCCGGAGGGGCGGATTTTACCTATACCGTTACCATGGTGGCTCATGATCTCGAGTTTGGTGTGGGGTACTGCTATCAGTTTCGTCCAATCAGTATGCTGCCGGTAAGAATCGATCCGTCGACAGTTAGTATTACAGGCAATGATGGTCACACTGCCGATATAACTGATAATCTGCTTGTCTGGGAGATGTTGTCAAGAGGAGAGAAGCTGCAGAAGGGAAGATCCAGGACTCTCAAGTGGACCGCGAAATTGATAGATGATATAACCGGAGCGGTAAGAGGAGTCTCAGAAAAGCCGGCAGTAAATAAAATGAATATTGTCTCTTTTAAAAATGGCACGCAAACATTGTTGCGCGGGAATCCGGTTCTGGAAGATGGAGCCACATTACGCCTATTTGACAACTCAGGCAGACTGCTTTGTAAAAGTAAAATTCCATCCGGAAATTCCTTCTGGCAGGTGAGGGTACCGAATGTCTCAGTGTCAGGGGTTGTTCTGGTTGTAATGGAGAAAAATGGTGCTGTTCTCTGCCGTGATGCGGTGATGGTCAGGTAGTCAGGTAAGAAGTTAAGAAGTTTAGAAGCTTGTCCTTGGTTATTTGTTTCCCCTGGCCCGGTTTACCGGGCTTTTTTTTCTTCAGAGGCGGTATCTATGCCGCCGACATGATGAAGAGGGGTGTGGGGGGGGGCTGTGAGGTTGCTTAAAATCACGATATTCTGAAAAAACTTGATTTTTTATGTCACTCTTATTATCTAACGTAAAGATTTTAAAACGCAGAGAGCGCAGAGAACGCAAAGGGGTAAACGCTTCGCGTTTAAAAGAATCCCGGTTTTATGCAGTATTATCGATTATAATCCTCATCCTGTAAACGCGGAGGGTTTATACTTTGCGTTCCGTTTTATTCACCTCTACGTTTTTTTCTCTCCATAACTTTGCGCACTCTGCGTTAAAAATCCGGTTCTTTATTTGTGATTATTATTCTGTTAAATCGTTTACTATACGTTCAACTCCATACGTCATGTCTGAGCCGTTTTCACCAAACTCATAAGATATCTGTTTAGTATTGTGGGTTGGACAGTCCGACCCGGAAAATCGAACATGTATTAAGGTTGTCATCTGGCAGATATTCAAATGACGATATACGGCCGGCTATGATCGATCAAAGATATACACCCCCCCTATATAAATAACATGGCATCATATAGTTTTGATATATAAAAATGATATGATACACAAGAGCCTTTGGCTGATCGCATTGATGTAACTCGAATAAAAACAACGAGTTAAAGTGACTCAAAAAAACCGGCACGGTTTTTGTTTAAGCGGTTGTGTGTAAAAACATAACCCTATGGAGGATTTAGATGTTTAAAAAGATGATGGTGGCAGTGGTTGTGACAGGGCTGGTGATGAGTGTTTTCGGGCAGGAGTTGCCGGAGGAAAAGAAACAGGGTGGTGCGGGGAGTTTTGAGATCGGGTTTACATCGTTGAACCTGGAACCGCTTGAGGAGGTTGTCAAAAAAGATCTCGACAAAGGGGGATTTGACTTCGACAGAAACATATTCTTCACCATTGGCGGATCCGGGTATTTCGGTCCGCACAGAAACGGGATAAGGCTGGGATGGGGTGGATGGGCAGGGTATAATTCCAAGTACAGCGCTGTCTGGTCCAGTAGAGCAGACAGCAATTATATTGACAGGACAGGAGACACTCTTGTCGATTCGGTAATTCAGCTGCATACTCTTTTCGGGCACACCGGACTCATTCTGGATCGCAGTTTCAGTCTGACACAGAACCTGAATGCATATGCCGGCGGTATGATCGGAGGGGGGATAATCGCTGCTATTGCGGACAGACGTTCCTCTAAGGGTGCTTTCAGAGAAGTTGAACATGACTATGATGATGAGGATTATGACGATGACGGTAGTCTGGAATCCGAAGGTGAATTTCTAAACGGGACCAGCGCTGCACTGGCTCCACTCTTTGCTTTAGATCTCCATGGAGGGCTGACCTATTCTGTGACAAACTGGATGCATCTTGGTATAAATGCATCGGCGGTCTTATACTATTCCAATACCGGTTTTGGCTATAAGTACGGGAATTTTATGACTGTAAATCCGGGTGTCCGTGTAAGGGTTATCTTTGGAAACGTGGTATAAGGATCTGTTACAACTTTCAGGAGTATTAAAATGGAAATGAAAAAGATGTGTGTAATTACGATTTTTCTTCTTTTCTCTGCAATCGCAGGTGTAAAAGGGGAAGAATCAGTGCCGGTTGATTCCGGTAATACAGTTGAGGTCAGGGACAGTGTAAAAGAAGTTTCAGGGCTTGCTGAGGCAGTTGACGCAAGAAATCTGAGTGAGGATGAACTTGAGGAGCTTGAGGAGAGGCGTGAAGACAGCCTTAAGGCATTCGAGGACCATCTTGAGGCAATGGAGGACAGTCTTGAAGAGGCCCGGGAAGACAGCATTGAAGCTGCTGAAGAAATGCTTGACACTGTCGATGCATCGGAGCTGGCAATAAAGATAGGTAACGGAATTGGAGCATTTTCCCGATATGTGTCAAAATCCAGAGCTCAGGGTTATGGCGGCGGTGTGGTGATTCAGCCTTTACTTATAGTACTTAAAATGAAACCTGTGTATGAGCTCGCTCACAATGACCAGGTTTTAAGGAAATGGACCTTCCCGGAGCTTACTGAAGGCTATGAGCCGGTGCTTGCGACAGGAGCTCTGGTTTACGGAGGAGTAGGCAGGGGACTCAGAGTTGGTGTCGGTGGCTGGGGTGCTGAGACCTATTTTGGAAGCAGGGAGGAGAAATCAGATTCTCTTATGGTCCTGAAGGTGGCGACTCTTTATGGAGGATTACTGCTGGAAAAAGTGTTTTTACGCAATAATCTGAATATCTTTGCGGGTGGAATGCTTGGCGGAGGCAAGTTAAAGGTTGATAGGGGATACCAGAGCTCTGATGCATTCAAAGCGGTCTGGGACCTGGAGGAAGGTAAAACAGAAAGAGCCGAGGCTGTAATTGCCGGATTGGAGATCCACGGCGGGCTTACAGTAACGGTTCTTCCCTGGATGCATATCGGTGGAGATTTAAACGGTCTGGTAATGTTTTCTGTAAATGGTTTTGGAACAGGAAACGGATTCATTACAGCCAACCCCGGTGTACGCCTGAGAATTACCCTAGGGAACCTGGGATGATTTAATCGACCGTTTATTTGTGCGGTGATGCGCGGGTCAAGATGAGTCTTGAGAGCCTCAGCTTATCCTGCCCGCCTCTCGGGAGACGTATGCTGCCTCTCACCATGAGCTGATACGTGTTTCGGATCAGCTACTCAATAAACGGGTTGTTGAAGCGGAAAAACAGAAATGGGTGATGGATTATTAGGTTTACTTCTATACCTGGGCAGCTGGCTTTCTCCTGAAGCGGAGAGAGCCAGCCTTGATACCCGTTTTGACAGATTTATCAATAACCAGAATGTCAGTTTCACCTGTCAGATGGACATAGCCTGGAACAGACGTCTGGAGCAGCTTGTTGATGCCGGGATTCCGCTGAGGTTTAAAATTATCTCATTTACCGATAAATCAGACACATCTCTTTTTTACCGCTCCCTTTATTTCGATGTTGTAAAATACACCTATACATTCATAGATTCTTCAGAGCTTAAAGTCACAAAATCTGATTCTTATCCGCTGGTACACCTTGTCTTGCGAGATTTCTGTAGATGGAAGATGGAGATTCCGGAGGATGCATCAAGCTGCCGTATCGAGGTGCAGATTCTTCCAGGCAGGGCCGAGCAGCTCAATCGGGTAGTTGACATGAGCAGGATCTGGGGAAGGCAGAAGGTGTACCTCCGCTTTGATCCGCAGGAGAAGATCAGACGTAAACCGAATAAACGAAAGTAAAGGGAAAGATGTTCAGATTCTTCAAAAACCTGGAGATAGAGTGGAAGATACTTCTTCTGGCGGCTTTTGTGCTGACGGCAGTTGTAATTCCCGTACAGAAATTCTATGCGGCCAAGCTCAAAAGCACACTGGTACAGAGCATAGACCACGGCCTTGAGCCGCTTATGCGTCGGGTGCTCGATATTGCCCCTGATTCACTCAGAAACCAGATATCCGCCAGCCTCAGCAGGAACCGTCAGTGGCAGGCTCTTGCTCCGATAATTGTGGATGAGCAGAATAAAGCGATGCTGTTTTTTTCGGTGACGCTTTCAGTTTTGCTTCTGTTTCTGGCGTTCTGGTCTCTGAAGCGCCTGACACGTCCCCTGCGTGATCTGGAGTCAAGTGCCGGTGCGATCGGTAAAGGCGTGGTTGTAAAGATCAGGACCGGATCGGGCGGCGCGCTGGGAAAGCTTGAAGATTCGATGAAGAGGATGCAGGAAGAGCTTATAAAGCACAGGGAGCGGGCCCATGCAAGAGGAATGGAAACTGCCTGGAGGGATATAGCAAGAGTGATGGCTCATGAGATCAAGAACCCGCTTACCCCGATTCAGCTTACACTGGATAGAGTTCAGGAAAAGGTGGATAATGGCATCATGTTGACAAAGGAAGAAGTGGAAAAGCTGCTTGGACGTATCGGGACCCAGGTTAATAATCTTGAGAGGCTGGTAAACGATTTCAGGAGCTTTTCAAGAGAACCCGAACCGCAGATCAGGGTTATTTCTCTGAAGGACTGCGCACAAGCTTCGGCTTCGGGGCTTCAGGATTCGCTGGCGTTTACATTTACAGGCGATGTGATTGTGGAGGCTGATCCTCACCTTTTAAACAGGGTGCTGCTTAATATCTGGAAAAACAGCCTTGAGGCAGGTGCTTCCGACATAGAGACTGTTATTGAATGTCAGGAGAAATCAGTTGTGATGAGGATCGTTGACAATGGTCCAGGTATCCCTGAGGAGAACCTGCAGAGTGTATGGATCCCCTATGTAACAACCAAAAAGGGCGGGACCGGTCTGGGGCTGCCTGTAGTCAGAAGACTTCTTGAATCCATGAATGCTTCTATTGAACTGGAATCTAGATCTGGTCCCGATAAACACGGGCTTACTATGATAATTACCTTCAGAAAAACAGCGGTGGAATCTACAGTAAAGAACTCCGGGAGGGCTGAAACTTGAGCGGACAGGAAAAACTGCGAATACTCATTGCCGATGATGAAGAGGAGATCAGGGAGACACTTCGGGAGATCTTTACTGAAGATGGTTATGAGGTGATTGTAGCCGACGGGGAGAGTTCTGCGCTTCAGGGAATAAGGGCGGGTTCAGATCTGGCTCTGATAGATATAAAGCTCGGGGAAGATAACGGGATAGAATTGCTTCGTAAAATAAAACAGCAGTTTCCTCAGATTCCGGTGATTATGATAACAGGTTATGGAACAGTATCACTTGCCAAGGAAGCCTTTAAAATAGGGGCACACGATTTCCTGGAAAAACCACTCAGACTTATACAGGTGAGAACAAGTGTACGTAATGCACTGGAGGGAGTTTTGCTGCGTAAGCAGCTTCGCAGGAATGCAGGAGGAGTCGTAAAACCAGTCATCGTTTCAGAGTCGATAAAGAGAATCTACGAGCAGGCCGCACGACTTGCGTATGTAAAAGAGCCCGTTGTTGTGAACGGACCGTCTGGATCAGGGAAAGATCTGGTAGCGCGTTTTCTGCATTTTGAGGGTCCGCGTGCCCAGAATCCTTTTATTGTGACAAATGCAGCATCACTACCTCCGACCCTTGCCGAGGATGAACTTTTCGGGCATGAGAAGGGTGCATTTACAGGAGCAGACAGGTTGAGAGAAGGCTGCTTCGAGCAGGCCAATGGAGGAACACTCTTTCTTGATGAGATCGGGGATATGGACCTTATTATTCAGGCTAAGCTCCTGCGGGTGCTTGAAACAGGAGAATTCAGGCGGCTTGGAAGTTCATCGAGAATGAAGGTTGACGTGCGTCTTGTATGCGCTACCCATAAAGACCTTGAGGAACTGGTGAAGCAGGGAAAATTCCGCAATGACCTCTGGTACCGCATAAGTGCTTTTGTACTGAAAGTACCTGGACTCGACAAAAGAAAAGAAGACATAGCTCCTCTGGCTGAGCACTTTCTGAGGCTAATGTGTGAGGAGCTGGGAATAGAGAAAAAATTCAGCCCTGCAGTTTTAGAAGAACTCTCTAAAATGGAGTTCCCGGGCAATATCAGGGAGCTTAAACATCTGGTTGCCCGTCTTGCAGTATATACCGATAATGTAGAAATACGTGTTGAAGATATTCCTGGCCGCTCCGGAAATATCAATCCTGTGCAGGGTACAGTAGAACAGTCTGAGAGCGGAATAATCGATTTCAAGGCCGCGAAAATCAGTTTCGAACGTGATTATTTGCGTAAGGCTCTGAGAGCAAGCGGCGGAAATATTACTGCCGCGGCAAGGGCAATCGGGATGGCACAGTCGAATCTTTCACGTAAACTGAAAGAGCTCGATATCAAAATTGAATAAAGGGTATCTCCAGGTATTCAGATGTCAAGTGTGGCCGGGCGAGAATCCGTTGTGGTTGTTTGACCGGGTGCAATGTGACACACAGAAGGATTCACAGTTCGCCGCAGTGGAAAAAAATATCGATGTACCCTGACGGTGGTTTTTGCAGGGGTCAAGTTTCCTGAACCGGTGCATGTACCCGCAACTTACTTACCGTATGATTTGACATCTCTGTAACCTGGAAGTCATAACCATTCCATGAAAAGCGGTCTCCGGTTTTAGGCACATGCCCGAGCATCATCATCGAGAACCCCGAAACAGTGCCATATCGCTGCTCTTCGGGCATATCGTTTACATTGAAATGAACCTTGAACTCCTGAATCGGTAAAGATCCGTCGATAATCCAGTAGCCGTCAATCTCTTTGCTTATTGCCGGCACCCTCGGTTCTTCCTCTGCAGGGAGCTCACCTACAATTGCCTGAAGAAGATCGATGGGGGTGATAATTCCTGAGAACCCTCCGTACTCATCGATTACGACGGCAAAATGCAGCGGGTGGCGCCTGAAAAGTTCCAGTACCTTCAGAATGGGCATGTGTTCTGGAATGTAGAGAGGGGAGTGGAGATATCTCTCAAGTTTCATCTGTGAGGGGTTGGCGGCAAATTTTAGCAGGTCACGGGCATTTATTATGCCCACAATCACATCGGGGTCTTCCCGCACAACCGGGTAGCGGGAGTGAGGAGTCTCTTTTATCGATTTCAGATTCTCCTCGAGAGAGTCTTCGGTGTCAAGCCAGATCACCTCGGTCCGTGGTGTCATGATAGAGTGTGCCTGTCTATCACCGAATTCAAAAACCCTGGTGATCATCCGCTGCTCATCGGGCTCGACCAGTCCTGCCTTTGTTCCCATGTCAATGGCATTTGTAATCTCCTCCTGAGTTATAAGTGGGGTAGTGGAGGTGCGTGCCCTGAGGAAATGGAGAGCGGTGTCGGTAGAGAAACTTAAAAGTTTTATAAAGGGTGTTGCAACGGTTGAGATAAAATTCATCGGACGGGAGATAACCATAGAGATCTGCTCGGGGTCTCTTAATGCCAGACGCTTTGGGACCAGTTCTCCGAGGATGAGAGTAAAATAACTGATACCTACTACTACAAGTACCAGGGATATGGACTCTGAGTAGGGGGCAAGCGGTTTGATATTGATTATGAGTGACTGGAGTTGCAAGGCGATGGTTGCTCCGCCGAATGCACCGGAGAGGACACTGATTGTAGTGATTCCGACCTGTATAGAGGAGAGAAAGCGTGTTGGTGATGTGGCCAGCTCAAGAGCAGTCTTTGCCCCTGCGCTTCCCTTTTTGGCTTTCTGCTGAAGCCGCGGTTTGCGAGCAGAGATTATGGCTATCTCCGACATCGCAAAAAAGCCGTTACAGAGAATGAGAGCAAAAATTATTACCAGCTCTACCCAGATGTTTCCCATACCCTTAGCTTTAAAGAGCAAGAGGTATTCCGGAAATGAGTTAAGCCATTAAAATCCTTTTTTCATGGAGAGTATTTTTAGTGCAGCGGAATTCTGGATATTTCTGCGCATAACCGCCTCAGTATTCATGCAGGGTCCGCTCTTTGGGCTGTTTTGATCAATCAGGAGGCTGCCGTCATTCTGAAACCGTATATGTCCTCCATCTAAACAGCTCCCCAGATCAAGGAAATCAAGCCAATGTCTGGCTGCAAAAGTGAGGATAAAAGAGGTGGTATCGTTTCTTGACACCCTCGCCGGCGGGCCTTTCCTCAGCAGTGTAAAGGAGAAGCTGTTTAGCAAAAATGAAAATGCGTGAGAAGTATCATAGTTAAATATTCCACTAATGTACATAGGGCAATCCTGAGAGCCGGCTCCCTTGGTATTGCGGGTTTCAAATCTTATACCTATGTAGTCAGCCTCGGGCAGACGGAAAGAGTCAAGAGCGGGTTGTGATTTTCCGGTGTGAAGGTC
>CAYLVN010000049.1:10388-12386 GCA_964387115.1 uncultured Fibrobacter sp. | reverse complement strand
ACTTTCAGGATAATGGCTTGATACGTGCGTTTTCGTTTAAACGATTATCGAAAAAGCAGATAATACGAACCAGCTAATAAAAGTGCGCCCAGGAAAAGGGTCAGTGCAGGAAACAGGATAAATCTGTAAACCAGGGAGAGCCTGCTCTTAAAATACTCATTAGAAACAATGAGGCATACATGCAGAGGTGAGATGATCATTCCAAAATAACCGCTTGCATACGCAAGCACTGTAACAGCGGCAAGTGTACCAAATGAGCAGCTCTCACCAATAAGCGCAAATACCAGAGGAAAACTTGCACCAACAAAACCCGCAGCTACACCGGTAACAGCTCCAGACACAAACGGGATTACCATAATGACAAGCAGAATGGGCACACCCATCGAAAACAGCTCTCCACGCATCATCGAGACCAGATTCCCACTGTTGTCACCTGCAGGTATTAAAAGGGCTGCCGAGAATGACTGTACCCCCACAATAATGAGCATCAGTGCCCAGGTCTGTCTGGAAAAAAGCGATTTGACAGATCTCTTCACGGCAGAGTAATCTGTTTTAAAGGTAAGCCCTATACAGAACATCAGCGCTGCCGGCATGCTGACGAGATTTGCGATCGTTTTTGAAAACCCCGCCTGAGGCAGAAGTATCGATCCTACCAGAGAGAGAATTACCAGAAGAAAAATGGGCCCGACTGTCTGAAGAAGTGCCTTGATGTCAAAAGTATCCGGTTTCTCATTTACAGATTGCGGGATTTTTTTAAGAAGAAATATGTACCCTGCTAAAGCAGAGATTATGGTCAGGGGAAACTGGAGCAGAAAGAAATAGCCGGCAGGTATGCCAGTGTAGCTTATGGCAAGAATTACTCCCGGATAGAGCGGCCACCAGTATTCCCATATGTGCCGGAACCAGTAATTGATAGCTGTTTTATGGGGGGGTGAGAGCTCTTTTTCCATATCGATAGAATCTACCATCGGTGCCGAAAACAGTGCTCCTCCTGGCATTGGCAGAAGCCCTATGAGAGCTGGAAGGCCGCTGAAGAGAAGCTTTCTGTTTTTGAGCCACCCTTTAAGCGACTCTACAGTTTTCTCCATTCTTCCGGTCGTCCTTAAAGATTCCGTGAAAAACAGAAGAAGAAAAATGGTCAGGAAAAGAAGAATGTTTGATGGCTGAAGGAATCCCTTAAGCCAGAAAAGAAAACGTCCTGATTCGCTGCTGGATGCAAACACCAGCATTATTGAATGAATCAGAATGGATAATCCAAGATTCATTCCGAAACGATTTATCACCAGTATGGAAAAAAACGCTGCAATGACTTTAATAAACGCAGGGAGATTGAAGATCCAGTCCATATAATGAAATGAAAAATAGTTTCTTGCAGAGGGCACGCCTTTTGATTTCTCGATTAAGTAAGAATTCAGAGATGAAAATTCCTCATTATTATCACTTCTTTAAGGAGAACCGATGAGTCCGGAAAAACAGTTCCCCAGACAGCGGCAGTCTCAGCCCGGTGAGAGCTACAAAATGAATCCTGTTCCTGAGATAGAATACGATGATTACGTGCCCACAAACAAACTGTCGGGTCAGATGGCTTTGATAACCGGAGGAGACAGCGGCATAGGGAAAGCGGTGGCTGTTCTTTTTGCAAAAGAGGGAGCGGATATTGCGATAGTTTACAAATCGGAGCATCGTGACGCAGAAGAGACAAAAGCCAGAATAGAGGAGATTGGAAGGAGTTGTCTTTTAATTGCCGGTGATATAGGAGATCAGACATTTTGTGAAAAGGCGGTGGAGAGATCGGTGGAACGATTCGGCCGCCTTGACATTCTGGTGAACAATGCAGCAGAGCAGCATATACGCAGCAGCATAGAGGAGCTTGATTATGCAAAGCTGGACAGAGTATTCAGAACAAATATCTTTTCCATGTTCTTTCTGGTCAAGTCAGCGCTGAAGTACCTGCATGAGGGATCATCGATTATTAATACCACCTCAATAACTGCATAT
>CAYLVN010000049.1:4117-10378 GCA_964387115.1 uncultured Fibrobacter sp. | reverse complement strand
GCTTGATTATTCTGTGACCAAAGGTGCAATTGTCTCCTTTACCCGTTCTCTTGCCTTGAGTCTTGCAGGAAAGGGGATAAGGGTAAATGCGGTTGCCCCGGGGCCGATCTGGACTCCGCTTATCCCTGCATCATTTCCTGAAGAATCGGTTGAGATGCATGGTGCAAATACACCCATGGGAAGGGCCGGGCAGCCCAGAGAAGTTGCGCCCTGTTACCTTTTTCTGGCCTCCAGGGATTCTTCTTATATCTCAGGACAGGTCCTTCATCCTAACGGGGGAGAGATTGTAAATGGTTGATCGGGCGGCCCTTAAGCCCGAAAATCGCAGCTGATGAGGCAAAATCGCATTCTGTTGAGCGCTAAGGCTTTCAGGCGTCTTGATCCTAATACCTTGTCGATAAGACCTGCAACGCCTTCAAGTCTTATCATCCCAACATCTTACGGTTTTTTTGCTCTCCCCATCTGTGACTTTCAGGTTAAATAGCCGCTTTTCCCATTTCCGGAATATGTCAAAACCGTTTCCTCAATTACATGCGATTAAGCACGCAATTATTTCTTTGGGAAACGATGGCATGCCATTTGCCTATTCTCTATATCGTGCGCTAGCTCAATTCGGCTAAATGGAGTTTCTCAAAATTATCAATGGAGGTGTTTATGAAGCTGCGCAATGTGTTTATGACAGCCGTGGCCTGTGCGGTTCTGGTTATTGCTGCCGGCACAAACAGCGAGAAGGGAATGGATGGCTCCTCTGATACCAGTATGGGCGGAAATGGAAGTTCTCAGATGGGTGATACCATGAGTATCTCAGGTACTGTCCAGGAACTTGACATGACCGGAGGCATGCTGATTCTTCAGAGCGACACCGGTACCGATACACTTTACATAACAGATCAATCCGCTATAGATACTCAGCAGGTTAAGCAGGGAGCGCAGGTTGATGTAAAGTATATGGATAATCAGGGTCGCAAAGAGATAATCGAGATCATGCCGGCGGGTACTCCCAGTTCTTACAAAAATGAAATGCCTGACGGCAAAGGCTCCGGCAAAGGTTCCGGTAATGGAAGCGGAAGTGAGACTGAAATCACCGGTACTATCCAGAGTGTAGATCCCGCAGACAGTTCAATAGTTGTGCAGTCTGACTCCGGAACTGATCCTTTGTATTTTGACCAGGACACAAAAGTCCAGGAGGATGCCCTTCAGCCGGGTTCCCAGGCTACACTCAAATACAAAATGTCAGGTGACCGAAAGGTCGCAACCGAGGTTTCTCCAGCTTCACCGGGCAATGGTGGAAGTGATACTTCTGAACCAATGCCTTATTGACACTCATCTATTACCAGACTATGTATCCGGGGAGGGACAATGTGCCTTTAGACACTGTATCAGAAAGGCTTGAACAAATCGCAGGTGTACCACACCGGTGGAATATCTACGGTTTGTGAAAGCCTCTATGCACAAGGGGCAGGTGCAATTCACCCTGATCCGGTGCATATGTCAGGTATAAAACATTCTCCACTTGGCGGCTCATTTCGGAAGAAATGAGCCTTCTTTATTATCCTGCATTTCGCCTTGAACTGTTCCGGAATGAATCATACAATGTAGGTGTGTCATTTCCCTTTGTTTAACAATTTTAATGTCGAAGGTAATCGATTACATTGCCATTATGAGTAAACAAAAAAAAGTTGATAAACCATCTGAAAACAGCATCTATTCCAAATTGCAGACTCTGGCGGAGAAACAGGGGTTTGTAACTGAATCGCAGATAAACGTGTTGGCTTCAACTCCTGATGACGACAGAAAGATCAGGGGATTCCTTTCTGATCAGCAGATAGTCGTACAGCCGGACTCCACTCTTGAGAGGAAAAACTCGAAGCTTCGCAAAGGAGCCCGGGCCGGCAGAGTGCATTATTCTGATCCCACCTGGATCTACCTCAACAGCCTGGGTCGTGTGCCGCTTATGAGCAGAGGACAGGAGGTACAGCATTCCATACTGATCCGCTTCGCACTCTATAAACTGATGGATATAGCATTCCGTGAACTGACAATTGTAAACTCAGTCTGCAACCTGGCCGGAAAACTTGAATGCGGCGCAGCAGAATGCGTTGATGTTCTCAGGATAGAGGAAGACCGCATAAACAGTCCTTCTGAAATTGAAAAGACCAAGACTAATTTCCTGAAGTCGGTTCAGGTAATCAAAAAAGATCTTCTGGAACTTGACAAACTGAAAAATAAACCTGATCCGGATGAAAACCTGGTTATAGAAATTCAGGAACGGTCCGACAGGCTCGTAGAATCATGTCAGCAGTTAAAGCTCAATACAAAAGTGATCAGAGAGCTTCTGGAAAAGTATAAAAAGCTGCTGGTGGACACAGGAAGTCTTGAGGATCTTGAATATTTTGCGTACTGGGAAGAGATGCGCAACCAGGCAAAGTGCGCCATAATCGAGGCCAATGTGCGCCTGGTGGTAAGCATTGCCAAGCGGTATACAGGAAGAGGATTGGAGATAAACGATCTGATTCAGGAGGGAAACAAGGGGCTAATCACGGCAGTGGAGAATTTTGATTACAGAAAAGGGTACAAATTCAGCACATACGCAATCTGGTGGGTGCGTCAGTCGATTACCCGTGCTATTCATGAGAAATCAAAAACTATCCATCTGCCGGCTAATACATTCGATCTGGTCTCAAAAATCGAGCGCTTTACCCGGGACTGGAATCTGCGCAATGGCACTCAGCCTTCAGTTGAGGAGATCGCAGAGGGGTTGAAATGCCCGATCGAAAAAGTTGAAACTGCACTTGAATGTGCTGTTGATCCTATTTCTCTGGATATGGAAATAAACAGTGAGGATGGGACAACTATCGGAGAGTACATCCAGGATACCAACTCTGAAGATCCCATGGTCAGGCTCTCGCTAAAGTCTTTAAGAGTGCACATAAAAAAGGTACTTGAGTCTCTTGATCCTAAAGAGAAAAAAACCGTAATCATGAGATTCGGTCTTGATGATGGGAGAATTAAAACTTTGGGAGAGATCGGACAAAAACTTCATCTCACCAATGAAAGGGTCCGCCAGATAGAGATAAAGGCATTAAGAAAACTTAAACAAGCCAGCAGATCCCAGGTACTGCTTCCATGGAAAGAGGAGATGGACCTGGTAAATCAATCTTCCTGAGGGAAATGGTAAAGTAGTGTGATTATTTGCCGATAAACTAAATGTGCATCTAATCCAGGGAGGCAAATATGGGTGGTGTTTCAAATGTCGCATCCTCAATTCAGGCAGTAAATGAAATGATGATGCAGGCAAATCTGGATGCCATGAAAGCCGCTGATAAGATGATGAGGTATAATGTGGCGGTTTCAGTGGGCCAGGAGACTGGTAAGGGCGAGCAGATCGATCTGACTGCCTGATTCTACCAGTAATAAGGTTTATTGCGGCTGCCGGCCAGCCGTTTATTTCTAAGCGCCTGATAATAAGCTTCAATGTACTCCCGGGCGCTTTTATCCCATGAATAATCTTTGGACATCGCTTTTGCAATCATCTGCTTCATGTGGGCAGGACGATCGTAGTATGTGCTTACTGCCCATCCAATTGTATTGTAAAGTGCTTCAGGTGTCGGGTCATTGAATTTAAAACCGGTTCCCTCACCGGTCAGTTCGTTGTAATTCTCAACGGTATCGTTGAGGCCTCCGGTGGCTCTTACTATTGGAAGGGTTCCATATCGTTGTGAATACATCTGATTCAGTCCACAGGGCTCAAAAAGTGATGGCATGAGGAAAAAGTCACATCCGGACTCTATAAGGTGTGATCGGGCATGATCATATCCGATAAAGGATCCGGCCCGCTGTGAGTAGTGTGATGGCAGCATGCCGAAGAAATGCTCGAGTGATTTTTCCCCCGATGCAAGAATCACAAACTGGACCTTCATGTTCTGAAGGACTCTTTCGATACATCCTGCAATGAGATGAAACCCTTTCTGTTCGACAAATCTCCCTATCGCGCCAATCACAGCTACACTGTCATCCTGTTGAAGATTGAATGCTTTCTGGAGAGCTTTTTTGCAGGCTTTTTTTCCATCGGGCTTCTTAAGACTGTAATTCTTCGGAATCAGGTGATCGGTTTCCGGGTTCCAGATCCCGTAATCGATTCCGTTAAGGATACCGAATGTATCTGACTTTCTTCTGGAGAGGTAAGGTGCCAGTCCAAAACCGCCTGACGGGGTAAAGAGATCTTTTGCAAAGGACGGGCTTACAGCATTGATGACATCAGAGTAGTAGATTCCGCCTTTCAGGAAATTAACCTTATCGTATGATTCAAATTTCTCTTCTGTAAAATTTTGCCAGCCTAAACCCAGGTAGTCCATGTGGCTTTTGGGATAGATACCCTGATAGGCTACATTATGCAGAGTGAGCAAAGATGCTGTATCTTTAAGCAGCGGATCGTTCCAGTGCCAGAGCTTAAGGTAAACTGGAGCCAAAGCTGTCTGCCAGTCATTTGCATGAACAATATCGGGCTTAAAAGAGATATCTTTACATAGCTGGAGAGCTGCCCTGGAAAGGAAACCGAACCTGACCGGGTTGTCATCGTAATCGTGCATTGAACTGGCATGATAGAGTCCGTAACGATCAAAATACAAACGGTGCTCAATCAAATAGACGGGAACACCTGCAGGAGATTTTGCCTGTAGAACAGCGCACCACTCCTCCTTGTTCCCCATCCATACACCCATGCTTTCGAGTCGTGTTTCCGCGCTGTATTTCTGAGGGTCGATCAGCCCGTATCGTGGTATCACAACCCGGACATCGTGCCCCATCTTTTTCAACTGGCCGGAAAGAGATGTGACAACATCGGCTAAACCACCGATCTGCGCAAAGGGATACATCTCAGAGGAGATGATAAGTATATTTAGTTTTCTTTCGGTGGTCTGGATAGCTTTCATTCCGGTCTCCGGTTAAATTCAGTTAAACCTGAAAATCGCAGTTGGATGAGGCAGAAAACCGTAGTCTATTGAGCGCTAAGGCTTTCAGGCGTCTTGATCTTATCACCTTGTCGATAAGACCTGCAAGCCTTATCATCCCAAAATCTTATGTTTTTTTGCTCTCCCCATCTGCAACTTTCAGGTTAAATATATAATTTCTGCAAGAATTAAAAGCTAAAGATGAGCCAGAATATGGAATGGATTTTGCCCGAAAATGAGTTATCGCCTTAAAGGAGGAATTGATGAAAGCAATTGTTGATCAAAGTACCTGTATCGGCTGCGAACTGTGCCCGACAATATGTCCGGATGTATTCAAAATGGGGGATGACGGGTTGGCACATACAATCGTCAGTGTTGTTCCATCAGACGTTGAAGACCAGGCACAGGAAGCAGCTGAGAGCTGTCCTGTCCAGGCTATTGCAATTGAGTAATCAATTAACTCTATTTCCCTCTTGAGGTTTGCAACAGGATCAAGATTTATACTCTCGAATCCGTAATTTTTACAGGTGCAGATCTTGAGAGGAGAGTATATGCTGGACAAAAAAGAAAAGAGTCGTGTTTTGATCGATTTTCTGGACCAGAAAGCCTTTGACCCTGTACTGGAAGCCCTTGCTGAACAGTACTCAAGCGAAATTGATCGAAAGAAGCTTAAATACGTACAAAATGAGATAAAGCTGGAGAAGGAGAAGTTTCATAATCAAAACCTCAATCCAGAGGGGATAAAAGAAAACTATATACGTGAGATGTACTTTGAAACTAACAGTAAGCTCGGTAAAGAACTTGAAGATCTGGAACTCCCCAGACTAGTTGAGCTCCGCGACAATTTCCTTCAACTCTATGATGAACTGAATAAATAAGGGGAGGGGATTGACTCACCTCCCTTTTTTTCCAGATCATCAGGTCTTATAAATTTAATAATTCTCTTTCAATCTACAGGTCAACGGCCTTTTTGAGTTTGCTGGTACGTATTTCGGAAAATCCGGGAACGTCATCTATCTGATCTTTGTTCTGAAATTTTCCATGCTCATCTCTGTACCTCACTATCGCATCGGCCATCCTGTTGCCGATACCCTCAATCTGACTGAGCTCATCTTTTGTGGCAGTATTAAGATGAATTTTTTTAGCCATATTTTCCTCCTCTGAAAATACAGTTTCATCACATTTATTATTACGTCTTTTGCTGAGGTACTATTGTTTTTTTGCAAAGCAACGTCAGCTTGTTTCATGGGTGTGCCAGATCCTCAGATATATCTTTTGTTTCTATAACATCATTTGAATTTTTATTTCCCGA
>CAYLVN010000049.1:3864-4107 GCA_964387115.1 uncultured Fibrobacter sp. | reverse complement strand
TATATCTTTTGTAAAAACCTGAACCTTTGACATAAAGGTTAGCCACTGGGTGTATCTTGAATACAGGTTATAAAGATCGGAATCTGTCTTTTTCTTACAAATTAGATGAACCCTCTTTATCATAATGCAGAATTGTCTCAACCAGTAGTCTTCAATGCTTTTCCCGGAAATCGCTCTGCTGAAGTGCTCAAAAGTTAATGGCTTCTGTGTCGTTTCCTTTTTCCTTATAGGGATCTGATTTCT
>CAYLVN010000049.1:0-3854 GCA_964387115.1 uncultured Fibrobacter sp. | reverse complement strand
ATGGAAGTGTATCCTTCCACAAGGCTGATAAATGCAGGGCTGCTTTTCCTGAGTGCAGGGTGAAATCCAAAGCGCATTATCGCCAGCAGCTCTCCTAACAGGCTGAATGTAGATGGGATCGAGAGGTAAGGACGGGTGCTGTAGAAATAGTAAGCAAGACGCGACTGGTGAAAACCTTCATACCAATCAAGGATGCTTCGATGGAGCTCGCGGTAGTAGGAATTATCCGGCGGGTTTCTGTAATGAATTTTTATTATCCGCCAGACATTTCCAGTGTTGCCGCTTTCGTTATACAAAAATGAAGAAATGATCCGGAACTGCTGAATTACTCTGTAGATGCCCAGAACATACGTAATGGAGAGCGTCACTATCGAAAAGCCCAGAAGCGCCTCGATAGTAGCCATAAATTTGTAAGGAAGAGAAAGCGGAACGATATCTCCAAAGCCCAGAGTGGGAAGAGTAACGCTGCTGAAATAAAGGGCATCTGTAAACTCCTCCTGGGGCTGCGGACCGGAAAAAGCAAAATTGTTGCTTTCCATACCGGCCCAGTAAAAGAAAGTAAAACCAACAAGTTGTATGCCCAGCCAGAAAGCAAGATTCCCAATAATCATCAGCGGCGCTCCCATTGAGCGCAAATAAACTCGCGATTTTGCTGGAAAAAGTGATGTCAGTGCTTTTATGGTACGCCAGATAGACCTTTGAACTAATCTGCTAAAGAAACCATAGCCCTCGTAATGCAGAATAGTTAGAAGCATATCAGTCAGTCCGCAAAGCACCAGTAACAGTCCGGTCAGGTTAATCAGTAGAATCATGAGTTAAGTGTTAAACGCTCAAATAATGTGCCAGTTGGTAAGTCCCGGGTGGTGAGGCAAAAAGAAAAAATTGGCATTTTGGGTTAAAAGTTGTTATATTGTAAATACCAGCAATTACTATCCTACCTGCAAGGTCCTCTTGCAGCAATTTGGGTGAAGCGGAAGGCGCCGGTGCAATGCCGGCGCATTCTTTTTGAAGTAAAGTTACTTTTTTCAGAGGATAGCTCATGGCATCAAAAATTGAAGACGTAACGATCAATTATGAAGAAGATGGCGTTCTGGTGGTAAAGGAGCTTGATAAGGTTGTCTTATCAAAAGGATCCTGGGCAACGGTACTGTATAAGTATCAGCAATGGGAAAAGAGCAAAAATGATTATGGCCCGGACCGCTATTCGATCCGCAGATACCGCAAAATTGACGATGAATACAGGCAGCAGGCCAAATTCAACATTTCCAGCAAAGATCAGGCTTTAAAACTGATCGACGCCCTTCAGAACTGGGTTAAGTAAGCCGCCTTTTTTTCCGGAATTTCTCTGGCCCCGCTACCCGGGGCCGATCATACCTTATACAAAGATTCTCTGATCAGTTGATTTACTTCTGATTCTGTTTCCAGGGCTACTGCTTTTTTTGTCAGTTTTTGCAGGTCGGAAAAAGTGTGCTCAGAAATCAGCTGTCTTATAGAGGGAATCGAGGATGGCTGCATCGAGAAGGAGGTCACACCTGCACCCACCAGCAGAGCCGCCATATCAGGATCAGATGCTATCTCACCGCACACAGAGACATCTTTCCCTTTGTAAGCTGCAGTGTAAACGATGTTTCTTATCAGGCGGATCATTGCAGGGTGGTTACACTGCCTGTATTCATCCAGACATCCATCCTCTCTGCTTGCGGCAAAGATGTATTGTACCAGGTCATTTGTACCGATATTAATGAAGCTTGTTCTGCTTAGAAAACTCCTTACGGAAAGAGCTACAGACGGGATCTCTGCCATGATGCCGATAGTGAGAGCATCATAATTAAGATTCAGCTTTCTGCATCCGTTCTGTATATGGTAAATAGCCTTGTTGAGGTCATCTATTGTTGATACAAAAGGGAGTGCAATTTTTATTCGTACCAGTCTGCAAACACTCAGAACACTGAGCAGATGATTTTTAAGGAGGTCTGGATGATTGAAGAGGTAGCGGATACCTCTGTTTCCAAGCTGAGGATTTTCCTCAACAAACGTGCTTAAAAAGGGCAGAGTTTTATCCGCTCCCAGGTCAAGCAGGCGTATTGTAATGGGACGCCGTTTAGTGATGGCTATGATCTTGCGGTAAAAGTCGGCTTCCTCCTGAAATGAGGGAAGGTGTCCGCAGGAGATGTAGAAGAGTTCGGAGCGCAGGAGCCCGATTCCCTCTGCGCCATAAGCCATGGCCATTTCAGCTTCCTTTACAGAGCCGATGTTTGCCTCCAGCTTTATCCGCCTCCCATCCCTTGTTTCACAGTACCTGCCTGTTTTCTGCTTTCGGATTTTGCTGGAAAGGAAGTATTCTCTTTTTTCCCGGTAAGAGGCTATTTCTGAGCCGGAGGGGTGAAGGACCGCTTTGCCGGTATAGCCATCGATTATGAGGGGATCACTGGAACGGATCAGCGATGCGGCTCCCGGAACGTTGATAATTGCAGGTATTCCCAGAGACTTTGACATTACAGCCACATGAGAAACTTTACTTCCCTCCTCGATGATAATCCCCCTGATTTTTTTAAAGTCAAGCAGCGCTACATCGGATGGTACCAGACGACTGGAAACAAAAATAACCGGTTCGTCAATTCTCTGTACGGGGTTTGTGCGGACATGCTCTATATCAAGAAGGTTTCTCAGTATCCGGTGATAGGCATCTTGAATGTCAAGGAACTTGGTGCGTATTACTTCATCGTGAATAGAGCTGAAGCGGGTTTCAAGTACTCTCATCTGGCTGGCAATGACATGTTCGATGTTCATTTTCTGGGCTCTGGCCAGTTTTTTCAGTTCCAGCAGAAATGTTTCATCTTCCAGAAGCTGGAGCTGTACGTTAAAGATCAGATCGATACCGGTTTCATGTTTTTCTTTTTCAATCTTATTTGAGATCTGTCGGAGCTGAGTGCGGCTTTTTTCTATTGCAATCTCAAGTCTCTTTATTTCCATTGCGGGATCATCCACAGGGAAGCTGTTCATTTCCAGGGCGTCAAGGGAGATCTGTTTAAAAAGGAGTGCCTTTGCAACAGCGACACCCGGAGAGATAGATTCACCGTAAAGCTCGCGTCTGATCCTGTCAACTGACCGGTCCATCTCAGCAAAGCCTCCGGACAGCACAGATCAGTTCATTAAAATCAAATGGTCTGGTGAAAAATTCATTGGTTCTGAGGATCTCTTTTCCGGTCATTTTGTCTTTGCAGCTGTTTTTTGCGGTGAGAAGAATTACCGGCGTGTTTTCCGTCACTGGATCATCTTTGATAATCTCCAGAAGTTCCCTTATCACAGAATCATCATCGACCACCAATATCCTTGAACTGGACATCGTCGATACCCCGTTTGAACCTGCCCTGGATTCACATTTATAAATAGCAACTAATAATCCATGTATGCTTATACCGTACTTGTGTTCGTAAGTATTTCTGCATACTGAAACAAAAAGGTGGAAGAGAATGGCAATATCCCCCTTTGACACTTCTGATTTTCTACTTTCGGCTTGTAGGCAATTGAATGCCCCCTTTCTATAATTCTGTCAATTTGACAACTGTCACTGCTATTTGTTTTCTGTCTTCTGGAAGAGGGTGCCCCCTCTTTCGCGCAAGCCCGTCGAAGACGCCGGTCTTTCGCTATCACCCCTTGTTGTCCACCAGTTTGAAGGCAGGTATGGCTATCACATTTGCAAACGCCTCTGCAGCTGCACTGGCGAACTGGTGGTAGATTAAAACTTGTTGTAGCCTGGAAGAATTCAAGCATGCAGGATTCGGGTAAATATGGTTATGGATCTCGTATTGTTCCTTAGACCCCCTCCTTGACAGTCGGGGCTCCGATTATTG
>CAYLVN010000048.1:0-12643 GCA_964387115.1 uncultured Fibrobacter sp. | reverse complement strand
AAAAGCAGAATACTGTGCCCGATAGAGATCCCCAGAAGGAGAATAAAGATCTGGATCAAGTAAAAAAAGATCATTCCTTCGTTCATATTCAACCTTATTTTGGATTTCATAATTTATGCGACAGGTTTCGTCTATTTTAAAATATATCTAAAAATGGCGGTAAATGCAAAGTAATAAAAAAGCTGCATTTCCGCAGTTCTCCTACTTCTCAACTATTTTAAAGGCATCGGTGTTGAAGTTCATGCGCCTGGCAAAACTGAGTAGTTTCAGTAAGAGCGCAGTATCTTCTCTTCCGGCATCATCCTGCTCGTTCTCTTTAATCTTCAGATACAGATCACGTATGCTGTTATTGAGAATAGGACTGAATAGATCCTCTAATTTGTGCTTATAAACTGGAATTGAGAAACGATCCACCAGATTCATGAAGAATCTTACCCGTTCGCAATATTTCTCTTTTAAACTCTTTGTGAGATTATTCAATTCCGCAAGCAGGAGATTTTCCAGAATAACAGCAGACCCTTTTAAATCAAGTGGGATATCATAGCGCTGAATAACCCTTGACAGCTCAAGCAGCTCAGCGAAGATCGCGTCCTCATTTCCGCTGGTTTCAAGTCTGGCTATGAGGCGGTTCCACTGCTCCTGGTAGACAAAAGCCTGCGGAGCCTTACAGTATTCTGGAACCAGGGAGCTCAGACCCGAAAGCAGTGCCAGTTCCCTCTCGTTTTTCTTCATCCATATACTGAAACGGGCATCTGTGTCCTTTGTGATCTTGTGAAGAAAATATTCCTTCAGCTCCAGCTGAGATGAAGGGAAGGTATCAGCGAAATTATACGGCTTAGCATCTGCATGGCCCATCCACATCTCCGGGCGCAGGTTCTTCTTATCAAGGATAGCCGATGCAGGCAGAACCCATCCGGTTACCTCTGAATTGCTTCTGGTAGCGACCAAAACCGACCAGTTGCCGCATTCTCCATTAAACTCATTTTCCATGTCGACATTAAATGCATCATGGGAGATTGCTCCGTTTTTTACACTCATTATATGGTTCAGTTTAACATTGAACCCGAAGAGCTCAAACTGAAATGTCTTTTTGATGTCCAGAGTTTTCTGAACCGCCGCTGAAAAAGCTATGATTTTGCCATGTTCATAGTATGCAAGGAGCTCCTTCTCAAAAAGAGTTCTACCGTTTGTGTTCGGCAGGTTACTCTGTGCCTTTTCGAGGTCGTCAAGAAAGCTGTCAAGAACGGCTTTTCTGTCCGACTCCGGTATACCCAGCTGCAGGGCACGGCAAGCATATGCAAGATTCTGAATCGATTCAATGCCGCTTATATCAGAAAAAAACCACCCGCAGGAGGTAAATGAGAACAGTGCATATTTTTGTGCTTCCAGAAGTCTCCTTATGCCCATGACCTTTGATTTGTCAAGACCGATAATACCACACTGTTTTTCCAGAAATATTTTGAATTTTTTCAGAGATGGTTCACCGAAAACAGCGATATATTTATCCCGCACCTCCCAGTAATTTTCACAGTACTTTCCCATCTCAGTCTGGTACACATCGTCGACCTTCTCCTGAAGCCTTACGAGAGCATCCCGCATTGGACCCCGCCAGGTCTGTTTCCAGTGACTCTCTCCTCCGGTGTGACATCCGCAATCCCTTTTCCACCTGCCCACTCCATGCGCACAGCTCCAGGCAGTTCCCTCCCCGAAAGAATCCTTCAGATTGACTTCGTACTGAGGCGGGTTCATCTCAAGAAAGTACCCGAAATTGACCGGTGTCATATCCAGTTTTGAAGCAACATTCTTGAAAAAATAGGCCAGACACATATCACCAAAAGGTTTATGATGGCCGAAAGTCTCTCCATCGGTGGCGATTGTGACCAGCTGATCTGTTTTGCAGTTGTCATCGAAACAGGATCTGATTTTGTTCCCCAGAATATGAGCATCTTTAAGAAGCGCTCCGAAACTTATTTCTTTTGACAACCCTTCATCAAAGAAAAAAACATCCAGATGCCCCGGCATCCTCTGACCGTCCCGGTTTTTAGGAAATATCCTGTAGGTGCGTCTGGTGTCGATTCCATTACTGACAGTAGAGATCCACTGGGCATTGTCCTGCATCGGCCTGAAGCACTCAGCCTGACTGGGCGAGAGGACAACAAACTTGATGCCCTCCTCTATGAGGCAGTTGACAGTTTCCATATTTATGGCGGTTTCGGCAAGCCAGATCCCTTCCGGGTCACGTCCGAATCTCTTCTGGAAGAAATGCTTTGACCACCGGATTTGAGTCAACTGATCACGCCTTGATGCAAGCGGCATTATGATGTGGTTATAAACCTGGGCGAGTGCATTTCCATGCCCTCCCATAGCCTTGCAGCTCTGGGCATCCGATTCTATGATTCTTCTGGCGGTCAAGGGATGAAACTGCTCAAGCCATGAAAAAAGTGTCGGCCCGATATTAAAGCTCATACTGAGATAGTTGTTGTAAATATCAACTATCATCCCTTTTGAATCAAGCAGTCGTGAATAGGCGTTAGGACGATAGCACTGGTCGTAAATGCGTTCGTTCCAGTCGTGATGCGGAGCGGCAGAAGGCTGCTGCTCTATCTTGTTGATCCAGGGATTCTCCCGCGGCGGCTGATAAAAATGCCCGTGTACAATTACATACTTTTTTGGATTATCATTGCCAGTCATATTTTTTTCCATCCGGATAAGTCACGGCTCTGTTCTGGAGCCTGTTGCGTAGTATTTCTATCCCCTGCTCGATAATATCATTGCGAGTATCATGGCGGTTGTCAAACCAGGATTCTACCTCATCATTGATTCTGGTGTAGCATTTGTCGCCGATACGTTTATCACCTATCTGTATTTCCAGTGTACTCTTCTGGCCATCAATAAAGACATTCTTTATCCATCTGATGCTCATGCAAGATCCTTTTTTTTATCTGTTCAGCTCTGCTATTTCCAACCAAGTCCGGAAAGAAAGATTCGTGCTTTACCCGAAAACACATCATCCGGATGCTCAAGTACAATCCTGTTCATTATTGCTCTGGCGCTGTCAATCTCACCAGTACACATCAATGCTTCTCCCTTGTAATACAAAAGCTCAGGTGCAGCTCCCGATTCATCCCACCCGGCCAGCAGCTTGAGTGACGCGCTGTTGTGCCCCTTTTCAATCAGGGCTTCAGCCAGGCGCAGTACCAGATGACCTTTCAGATCCATTGGCACCTTTGCCTCAGAGAGAAGAGATGAAGCTCGTTCAGGTTTGCCGATGTAGATATTATATTCGATTTCTGCCCACGTATCAAGTGCAGTTTCCGATTTCCCGAATCTTTGCATCCTGTATTTGTATGAAAGCAGTTCTCCGGCAAAGTTCCAGGATGGAACGATTCTGGTATTATTCAGGTATTCGGTGAACTCTTTTATTTTCCTGCTGAAAAGAAGTGTTCTTATTTCCCATAGTACGTTCAGTTTCTCCGATTTAATCAGAAATTTTGAGTTCTGAACAGTTGTAACCGCTTTTTCCAGCTCACCTGTAAATAAATACTGCCTGATAAGAAGTGTATCACGGACAATAGACCTTGAAAGCGAGTCGATCAGACCCGATGCTTTACTGAAATCACCTGCATTCTGATAAAGCACTGCGGCATCTGCCCTGGATGCCTCTGTTTTAAGCCCCGAACGCTCAAACCAAAAGAGAGCGGAATCTGCAAGGCCAAGTTCCCGAAATGATTGATAGATAATAGTGGCGGCAGTTCTTGAATCTTCCTTGTCGCCACTTCCGCGATGAAACTCCCTGGCCGCTTCCACAGCTTCTTTGTATTTACGTCTGACAAATCTTTTTTTCGCTGCATCAAGTAGATCTTCTCTCAGTGATGATTGCCGGGATGATTTGAGTATCTCAACTTCTCTTCCGTATAAACCCAGGCGCGAGCAGGCATCCGCCGCCCAGGAAGCTAATGTAGCAGTGTCTGACCCTGGTCCTGCCAGAGCGCAGTCCAGAAACTGCTGAATTACACTGTCGGCAGCAGAAAGGGGCATATCACCTAAAAGGCCATTAAACTGATTGAGTGCAATGGAGGTAATTCTTGGCTCTGATCTGATAAATCTGCAGAAAAGCCCTGGGATTCTCCTGAAATCCCCAATTATACTCTTAACCTTTGCCCATCTGAGCAGATCATGAGCATCAAGCCTGCCCTCACTCTCAAATATTGTAAATATCAAATCGGCCTGTTCTGGTTTGCCGGAGTTTACAAGTTTCAGGAAAACATCGAATGGCGTGCCGTTACATTTCTCCCAGATTTTTAAGATTTCCTGCCAGGCAGAAGCGTTGCTTCGAAGAGTACTCCTGTAGCAGTTTACAAGAGCAGCATTGCCCAGGTTGTTATTTTGTGCCCATTTCTTCAGTGATACATTAACCTGATCACCGGAAACTTTCTCAAGATATCTGCAAAGACAGGTGTCGGCAATTTCACCTGCATTCCTGTCTGAAACCACAGCAGGATCAGGACACTGCGCAGGCAAAGAACTAAACGCTGCAATCAAAACAAGTATTGTCAGTATCACTCTCATTTATCGAACCTGTCAGAAACCAGATTGAAATTTAGTGTTGATATCGGCAAGAGTATTTTTGATCTGAAAATGGATACGGCCCATTCCACGACGTTCCTGGTAGTTACGCGCCCATCCTATTTCAAGACTTCCCAGTTTTGATGGCAGCCTCACACCCAGGCCATATCCCATGAGAAATCGGTGATCTGAATGAATACCGATTCCCTGTCTGAAACCTACTCCTCCATCAGTAAAAATAAATACAGCTCCGGTTTTTATGAAATAAAGCAGATACTCCAGCTGCCCATAGGCAACAGTCCGGAACGGATACTCATTTTCAGCATACCCTCTGATTGAGTTATGTCCGCCTACTCTGTACATCTCAGCAGGAAGCAGCGTCTTTTCGTTTGTGATAAGATGCTTTGAGACCAGCCTTGTGAGAAGAGCCTGTTTCTTCAGCAAAGGGATATGCAGCCCGCCCGAGAAATCAAAATGGGATCTGGAGTATCTTTGGGCTTTCTTTGCCAGTCCGCTTCCAGTTTCGATCAGAAGCTCACTGGAGAACTTTCCTGCCCGGTTTTCTTCTGGAATACTGAACAAAATAAGATCCGCTCCGTAAAAGGTACCGTACTCTCCTATGGAATCCTGCGACGGGGTAGTTTCATTCACGTTCATACCTATACCGGCTCTCCACTCAGGACCGATCTCGCCTATAAACTTCAGTTTGCCAAAAACAAAGCCGTACTGATTTTTGATGACTTCCATGCCTGCCCCGACCCCTATTGTGACCGGGATATTAAACAGCCAGGGTTTAACAGCATTGATATTAAATTTCTGTCTGCCCTTATCGCCTGCATACTCAAACTGAACCGATTCTCCGGCATGAAAGAGGTTTAGAAAGGAAAAACTGAGATTACCCTGCAACTGTGGATCTCCCCTGACTGTCTCCAGCCCGATCACTCCATCAAGACCAAGTCCTGATCTGTCAATTATCGACAGCGGAACGGATACTCTCTGAGCTGAATCGGGATGCGATTTATAACTGGCTGGAATCACAGGTGACCCGGCAACCACATCAGCTATATAGGATCTGGACTTCAACATTTTTTCGGTTTGTTCAACCTTATTGATATTAAACAAGTCCCCATCTCTGAACAAAACATCATTCATCAGAATTTTTCTGGAGGTTGTGGTTTCCCCGGAAAAAACAGGTGATGAGAAAAAGGATTTCTGATCGGCCCTGATGATGAATTTTACAAAAAGGGAATCCCTGCTGCCCGATTCTTCAATTTGCACAGCAACGGATGCAAATGGATAGCCTCTTTGTGCCATAAACCGAGCGATCTGGCCGGCCCGACTGTTGATTTTACCGGCATCATATGGAGCCGGCAGATCCATGGGAGGCAGACCTGAGATAGAATCATCCTGGAAGCCTGACACTGTTTCGTAAATCAGAACACTGCGGGTTCCGGGGTAAACAGTAGTAGTGCCGCTGATAGAGTCCCACTGCTGGTTGAAATAACCCAGCGAGTCAAGGTAGTTTCTGATCTGTTCCGGTTTATTAAAGCGTTTCAGGATGAGGCAGTCAAATTCTTTCATTTGGGAATTACATTTTACAACGGCAGAATCTTTTAACTGCACTGAAGAGCGCTGGGGAGCTGGAGCTGAGAAAATTATTCCGGGGAAAAAGAGCAGAAAGAGGATTGAGAAAGTGACCTGCATTTCATGTAAACTTCTTGTTACTGCTTATTCTGGGGAAGTTCCCGGGCCGAATTGGACCGGGAACTATATGAACAGATGGAGAAAAGGGGCTATGCACCCTGACGTTTGCGTTTCTCCAGTATTTCTTTTCCCTTGACGGAATACTTAGCTACCGGGACCTCTTCGAGTCTCTCAACAGAGATCAGCTCACTGGTAATTTTACATATTCCGTAAGTTCCATCTTCGATTCTCGAAAGAGCTTCATCAATCTGCTCAAGATACTTCTGCTGACGTTCCGCAAGGCCCATGGAGAACTCTCTTCCGTAGGACAGGGAAGCGACATCTCCCAGATGATAGCTGTAACGGGAAATCTCTCCGGCAGAATCGGAGATGGACTGTTTGAGATTGCTCTGCTGCAACTCATCCATCTCTTCAAGAACTTTCTGCTTTTCGGAAAGAAGCTTTTCTTTGAAATAGTCTAACTGTTTTTTGGTAAGTTTCTTAGCTGCCATGTATTCCTCCATCTGTATCGGCAAATTACCTAAAATAGATCAGGTGATTTCCGAGATTCAACATTTCATAAATACTGCTGATCTGAAACTATCAAGTTAAAGGTTAATAATAACATTTGAGGATGACTTTTACAAGGGTCAGGTCATTTAATATTCCATCCGCATAAGCCATGCCATAAATTTTAGAGTTATTTATCTAACAAAGATCTATTTTATTACTCCTGTTTCTGCAGTTTTTCAGTTCATCCGCTCTATCCTGGAAAAACACTGAAACTGTAATTCATCAATAAAGTGGAGTAAAAAGCGTGACTAGAGTACAGAATGCCAAGGCCGGTATAATCACAGATGAAATCAAACGCGCATCAGCACTCGAAGGGATCCCCCCGGAGAAACTGTGCAGTTTAATAGCTGATGGCACAGTGGTTCTGGTGAAAAACCGGCTCCGTTCGATTGAGCCGCTTGTTATTGGTTCTCCATCCCGCATAAAAATCAACGCAAACATCGGGACATCCTCTTCTCATTCGGAAATCAATGACGAGATTGAGAAAATGAATGTAGCTATTAACCATGGTGCCGATGCGATTATGGATCTGTCCACTTCCGGTGATCTTGCCGCAATCAGGAAAGAAATCCTGAAACAGTGCAGTGTAGCTGTGGGAACTGTCCCCCTTTACGAGATGGCAATGAGGGCTCGGGTGCAGGGCAAATCTGTCCTGCAGATCACAGCCGATGACATGTTCGCTGTCATAGAAGAACATTGTAGACAGGGAGTAGACTTCCTTACACTGCATTGTGGAGTCAACCAGCAGACTGTCTCACGCTTTAAAGAGGTAAAAAGACTTGCCGGAGCTACAAGCCGAGGCGGTACCATCATAATGGAATGGATACATTGCAACAAAAAGGAAAATCCCCTCTATGAGCAGTACGACCGCCTTCTTGATATCCTTGCAGAGTACGATGTCGCGGTGAGTCTTGGTGACGGATTCCGCCCTGGTGCTTTATATGATGCGACAGACCGTGTGCAGATTGAAGAGTTGATTATTCTGGGAGACCTGGTAAAGAGGGCAAGAGAGAAAAACGTCGGAGTTTTTGTTGAGGGACCCGGACATGTTCCCCTCAATCAGGTCGCTGCAAATATGCAGATCCAGAAAACCTTGTGTGACAACGCACCTTTCTATGTGCTTGGCCCGCTTGTTACAGATGTGTCTCCGGGATATGACCACATCTCCGCTGCAATCGGCGGTGCTGTTGCCGGGATGGCCGGTGCGGACTTTC
The DNA here is from genome assembly GCA_964387115.1 of uncultured Fibrobacter sp. Taxonomy (GTDB): domain Bacteria; phylum Fibrobacterota; class Chitinivibrionia; order Chitinivibrionales; family Chitinispirillaceae; genus JAAYIG01. Next base: position 4,607 of record CAYLVN010000048.1, on the reverse strand, counting down.
TTTGTTATGTCACACCCGCCGAGCATCTCCGCCTTCCTTCAATCGACGATGTGCGTGAAGGGGTCATTGCATCAAGAATCGCAGCCCATGCGGCTGACATTGCACGTGGCAATCCCCATGCAATCGAGTGGGACCATTCAATCTCCAGGGCAAAGGTTGACCTTGACTGGGAGCGTATGCTCTCCCTCTGCATCGATCCCCAGAAAGCACGCAGCTACAGACAATCTCTCCCGCCAAGTGAGGATTCATCGCTCTGCAGTATGTGCGGTGAGTTCTGTGCTATCAGACGATCCAAATCGGTAACCTCATGAGAGAAAAAAAAACAACATTCTGCGTAAGCACTATTATTCCGGAGATAGAACTGGATCCCCTTCAGGGATACTGGTATTCCATTGGTGCCCTCGGGAATGAAGAGAAGAGCGTAAAAGGAGGCGTACAGGTTACAGCCTATTTCCAGGACAGGCAAACCGCTCTGTGTGCCTCAGAGGATCTAAAAAACCGTAACCCTTTGACAGACATTACAATCAGCGAAGTGGAGAACCAGGACTGGAACCAGAAATGGCGCGAATCGATGCAGCCTGCGCTCCTTGCCCCTGGGGTCTGGGTTTCCCCACTCTGGCTCCCGCCCACAAAAGCAGAAAATGATATCTGGATAAAAATAGAACCTAAGATGGCCTTTGGAACCGGTCACCATGAAACAACCCGCCTTGCTGCGCGGGCACTGCTTTCATCAAAAGAACTCATCAAGGACAAAATGATCCTGGATATCGGAACCGGATCGGGAATCCTCTGTTTTGTAGCTGATCTTTGTGGCTCATCTGTTGGGCTGGGTGTGGAAATTGATAGAGACTGCCTCGAGAATCTCTCTGAGAACCGTTCACTTAACCCCCCCCGGGGAAAAATTGATTTCCTGATCGGGACACTGGACAGCCTTAACAGCAAATCTCTTTTTGACGTTGTCATAATGAATATGCTGATCACCGAATCAAAACCGCTTCTGCCCCGGGTGGCACAGCTGCTCAAAAGCGGTGGAGTAATGATCTGGTCAGGAATTCTGAAAGAAGAAAAAAACGAAGCACTGGAAAGTGCTTCTGCCATCGGATGCAGACTCAGCAGCGATGAAACAGAAAATGAGTGGTGGAGCGGAATTTTCCGCAAAAGTTAAGATTCATTAAGGAGAATAAAAATGGATCAGACGGAAAGTTTCTATAAACAGTTTGTCACCCCTGAAAAATTTGATCAATTAAAGAAGAGAACTCTTTCGGGACCAAACGGCTGGCTTCTCTTTGTCGCCTGCAATACAGGAATCGGTTTTGCCCAGTCGGTGAAATCTGAGTACGAAAAGATGCTCAGGGAAAACAACAGCGAACTGGAAAGCATCCCGATGCTTGGAAGCTATGATGAGCCGGTAACCACAATTTTCGCTGACAAAGAAACATGTCCCAGATTGAATCACCATGTCGCCGGCTCAAATGCTTATGTTTTCCAATGTGCCCATGAGTACATTACTCCAAATACAATTAATGAAAACATCCAGCAGCTCCTTCAGGTGATCAGAACCCTGAGGGCACACAGGGCAAAGAGCATAACAGTAGTTACTCCCTATTACCCTTATTCCAGACAGGACAAACCAAGCTTCCTTGCGCGTGAAGCGACATTGGCAAGTCTGTTTGCCGATCAGTTGAAAGTAGCCGGTGCCGGGGTTCACCTCACCTACCACCCCCACGCCCTTTCACTCTATGGCTTCTATGAGCCGGAGATGATGCTTGTAGCACTCAGCGGGCTGGATCTGTTTCTTGATATTTTCAGTCAGTTCAAGGGACGCGATGATGTAGTGGCTGTGTCCACCGATGCAGGCGGCGCAAAGCTTACAGTTCATTTCTCCGACGCCATGGACATCCCCTATGCAATCGCCAACAAGTTCCGGCCCGGAAAAGACCGCGCAAACCTGCTTGGAATCATTGGTGATTTGAGCAATAAAAAAATAGCAATCATAACCGATGATGAAACAGTCACCGGTTCATCAATTATTAACGCCTGCAGGTGGCTTTATCAGAACGGAGTACATGAGATCTACGCTGCTGTGAGCCACATGAAACTAAGAGAGGAATACATTCCCCGACTTGTAGAGCTCCATGAGAAATTCGGCCTCAAGGAGTTCCACACTACAGACTCGATACCACAGATCCCGGCGATCACAAAACTGCCATTCCTGAAGGTTCACTCACTGGCAAGAAGATTTGCAGCCACAATTAACCACCTGCACTACAACCAGTCAGTAAGTGAACTTTACAAAGCCTCTGAGGGGCACCTGCTCTGAAGATGACTTGATTTGAACAGCCCCGGCGTGATAAAAACAGAAAAACTTTCCCGGGGCTGTCTTTCAGTTCCGCCTGTCAGGACAGATTTTTATTTGATTACAGAAATGCTGTACTTTTTCAAAGAAATAGGATGAAAATTCAAAAATCTAAGAAAAATGATATTATTGAGCTTATTTTATACTAAAGTAACACTTTTTGATGCCAGATTTTAGGAGATCTGTGATGTCATCAGAAGGTTACTTGAACTCTAAATCTTTTTTTTGGGGGGGGGTATTTTGAATCAGAAAGAACTGTTTTTTACGAAAACGTTATCAGCAGGTTTTTTTGTTCTTGGACTATGCACCAGTCTGTTGGCTGGAAATGTTGCAGTTGATTTTACGAAAAACCACCAGGTTATTGATGGCTTTGGTGGATCCAGCGCCTGGTCGGGGAAACTGACCGATGCAATGATGGACGGTCTTTACAATAATGGTCCCGATCAGGTTGGCTTCACTATTCTGCGTCTGCGTATAGATCCATCAAACACCGCATGGGCGGATGAAAAATCCAACGCGGAGAAAGCAAAGGCAAGAGGCGCGACAGTGTTTGCATCACCATGGGCGTATCCGAAGGCATTGACAACTAACAACAGTACTATAAAGGGATATATAAACCCCGCCAAATTTACAGAGGTTGCGGCCCATTTGAAGAGTTTCTGGACATACTGCGGCGAAGACAATGTCGATATCATGTCACTCGAAAACGAACCAGACTATGCTCAATCGGTAAACTACGAAGGCTGCACCTGGACTGCACAGAATTTTCTTGATTTCTGTAAAACCTATGCACCCCAGGTTGGTAAACCAATCCTGCTTCCGGAATCTTTCGCATTCAGGACTGAACTATCAGATCCAACGCTTAATGATCCTGTTGCAGCAGCGAACATAAAGTACATTGGCGCACACCTGTACGGAAGTGGACCTAAGAAGTACACAAAAGCACTTGATCTTGGAAAGCACGTCTGGCAGACTGAACACTACTTTGATTACGATGACGCCGGTTCTTGTATGAGGTTTGCAAAAGAACTCTTTGATTGCATGAACAATGATTTCAGTGCATATGTATGGTGGTGGATGACCTATGATTCTAGAAGCAGTGGCAAAGAAGCTCTCTGGTTCAATAACGCCCCGAACCACAGGGCCTGGGTTCTTGGCCAGTTTTCAAAATGGGTTCGTCCGGGTTATGTTCGTGTTGATGCAACCTATAGCCCGCAAAACGGAGTGTATGCAGTTGCCTTCAGAGGCGACTCTAATGTCGTAGTCGCCATGAATAATACCAACTCTCCACAAAATATTACAATCAGCTTTACTGGCGCAACGGTAACCAGTGCTACCAAATACACTTCATCACAATCAAAAAGCGGTAAAAACGAGGGCGTGATAACAGCGACAAACAACTCCTTTTCAACTACACTCGATGCTCAGAGTGTCAGCACTTTTGTATCTGCCGGAATTCCTACAGGTGTTATCCGGCAATGTAAATATACTCCGGACTTTGAAATCGGTTCAGGTCGTCCAAGTGCTGAAAAACAGTTTATTTACCTGATCAACGGTAAACGGGGAACTCTTTCGCAAAGCCGTAACCTGCAAAAGTACACTCAAGGAATTTACATCATAAAAGGGAATGAGGCTGAAAAAGCCGGAGCAAAAAGAATCCTGAATACTTCAAATTAACAGTGAGATGTTTTGTTCCTTGAAATGACTGCATACTGGCGCGCCGGATGTATCTGTCCGGCGTCATCCGGTAATTTCATAGAATGGTTGTGCCACCCCGGTCAACTTGCCCTTTTAATAATAAAGGGTACCTCTAAATATTCAGTTTTCAAGCGAGGCGCCAGCGAGAATTCGCTGCGCCAGGCGCACGAAAGAGGCGAATCCGCTGTGATTCGTCGATTGCAACGAAGCGCAGTAGAATTCGCAGCCGGCCGCAGCGGAAAATAAATTTTTAGAGGTGCCCTAAAGATACTTTCTTAAGTCGCGGAAATTTATCCATTATTTTGAGAGCGCTCCTTACTTTCAAATACCCTGCCACCTGGCTTACCGATCAATTCGGAGGTATCAGCACCAAGGTTAGTTCCGGAGAAATGTAGAATCTGTGGTGTTCCGGGGGTATATACATCAGCTATTAAATATATTATAATATGCAAGGAGACTAAGTATATGGAAAGAGAAATCAAGCAACAGGTTACGGGATATAAAACGCAGGATGGAGCTGGAGTGAATCTGGTCAGAGTATTAGGAAACAGGA
>CAYLVN010000047.1:0-12683 GCA_964387115.1 uncultured Fibrobacter sp. | reverse complement strand
TATCAGCAGGCATATCACACTCGATAGTTATTTTCCGGTTTGAAAACGGATGTATAAAAGTGATTGATTTACAGTGGAGAGCATGACGGTGGAAGGGCAGAGTAACTGCCGACGGGTTCTCACGCCATCTGCTGTAGAGATCCTCACTCATCCCATAAAGCTTGTCCCCTACAATACCGTTTCCGACAGCAGACATGTGAATTCTTATCTGGTGAGTTCTGCCGGTCAAAGGACGCAGGACAACAAGCGAATGGCGCGGCCCTGCTTCAATGCTGCTTACTATTTCGGTCTGGGCAGGTTTTCCGTCTAGATCCACACTGAATTTGTAGCTGATAGAAGAAAGCTGATCTTTTTTGATCGGTAAAGATATCTTTCTGATCCTGCGGTCAAACACATTGTGCACTATAGCGACATATTCCTTTTCCACTCTTCCTTCCGAAAACAACTTTCCGGCTTCGGCCCTGGCTGCAGGATCTTTCGCCACAAGCAATACACCCGAGGTATCCCGGTCAAGGCGATGAGCGGCATGGGCCTCAGGAAAAGCAGGATCGTGAACATTCCTTAACTGATATATAAGATTATTCCGAAAAGATTTTCCGGCTCTGTGAACAAGGAGATTTCCTGGTTTGCTGATACCTAAAAACCACTGGTCTTCATAGATGATTTCATAGGAGAGATCCGCAGGCGGCTCCTGAAAATCACCGGGGTCGTATGTAAGGACACTTCCCGGGGAAACCTTATCGTGTTTTGACGCCCTTCGCCCATCAAGCTCGACAGAACCTCTTTCTATGTTGCCGACCCATTGCCCGGGAGTATGATAAGTAAATCGATGAGCGAGATAGGAAACAATATCTGTACCCTTACGGATATTTGCAGGTACAACAGAGCTGAATTTCATAGTTCGTTTATATAGAGAGGTTTAAAACCCTTGAAAGTATCTGAATAGTAATTGATGATTATCACTTCCGTACGCCGGGAATGATCGATATTTATTATCAGGCGGTCAATGTAACGGCGGGCGATAAACAGCCCGCGCCCATGTGAATCGTAAAGACCGACTGGAAGGCCGTTGCGGTCCCGGGAGTTCTGGCGGTTGAGCCAGTATAATACATCCGTTTTCTTAAGCCTGCCCCCGACATCACATATCGAGACAGCATACTTTTCCCTGTCTTTGGCGATTTCAACAGTTATAGCTTTATCATCTGTAAGCACGAAATCATGCTGCCAGGTTTCCTTGCGGTCGGGCAACTCGTTTCTGATGCCATAGAATATTGCATTTGTCAGAAGCTCGACAACCACCAGTTCGAGCCTGTTTGCTTCCTCTTTGTCATCAATCATCTGAACGATTTTTTCCGCGTCCTTATCCAGGTTCCTTGAGCTCAGGATTTTAAACTGCGAACTCTGAACATCAGGCTCAAAATAGTGCTTCAAGCCAAATATGTCATTTCGAAGCAGCTTGTTCAATATTGAAGACAACTCCGCAAAATTGAAAGGAGTTGTCTTTACAAAGATATTGCCGATATCATACTTCATCGCCATCTCAAAATAGTCTTCGACGTTGTACGCTGTGATAAGCACCCGTTTTACAGATGGATACCGGTCCTTCACTTCCTTTAGGAGATCAAACCCCTTCATCACCGGCATGTTTATATCAGAGAGAACCAGATCGACATGTATACGTGAGAGTATTTCCAGAGCCTCAGGCCCATTGGCGGCTTCATAAACAGTGTATCCATCATTATCCTTTAAATAATCCAGAATCATCTGTCGGATTTCAAGCTCGTCATCAACCAGAAGGATTACTTCGTTCAGATTTTCCATTCCCCTGCATTCCATGAATTAATTTGCCAGTAGCTTAATCCCGCAAAAACCAGAAATGAAATACATTCGGCCGATGTTCGATTCCGTTTCCGGAATCTTTCCAGAGTTGGCACTCTGGATCAGGCTTCCTGCGCTTATAAGCTGGTCTGCAGTTTCTATCGGTATAATAATCTCCACACATATCCCCCAGCCTGCACACACCTTCTCATTGTACATCATTGTTTTGATAACTGCAACGGCTTCTGTCACGATTGCACTTTTTACCCGATTTCTTCACCTCCGCTTCATTGGCTTCCTTATTTTTGCCTCAGCGCTCTGCTTTCTCAGGCAGGATCAGCAGAATAAAATCATCCGGGAGATCACAGTCAACCAGAATGAGACTCAAACGATAGTCACCGGTTCTATTGTTTCTCTTCCAGTGAAGAAATTCAACACTTACAAATTCACACTGAAAACCACATCAGTATCTTTTGACTCCACTGGGCTCCTGCGTTCAAAAAATATCCTTTGTCTCACCCCGACGGTTCCTCCACTGAATGGTACACTGAGACTCTACGGGAAGCTCCAGCCTGCTAAAAAGCGGCTTAACAGATACGACTTTGATGAATCGGCTTTTTTGATGTCCAACGGAATCCGGGCAAAAATGGTTGCAGATTCGATGATTATTATATCCCAAACTCCAAACCTGTTTGAAAAAACAGAACAGATTTTCAGAAACAGGGTGATTTCGGTTCTTGAGCATTTCAGGGTGGACTCACACAGAGCCATACTGCTTGCGGCATTTCTCAACGAAAGAGAATACCTCTCTTCTGATGTAAATGACTCTTTCAGAAAATCCGGCATCTTTCACCTGCTGTCGATCTCCGGGCTTCATGCAGCGATGCTTATTGGCGCAACTTATATGTTACTGAGTCTTTTTCCGGTAAATATCACTTCGAAGCACATCATCTCACTTATTATACTATGGACCTATCAGTTCTTTATCGGCTTTATCCCTTCCCTTTTCAGGGCAACACTGATGGCAACATTAATTATAGTGTCACTGCTTTTTCAGAAAAAAAACTATTCCCTGCAGTCTCTGGGACTTGCGGGAACCCTGTGGCTTCTTATTTCTCCTGAAAGCCTCTTTATGCCGGGTTACCAGCTCTCCTTTGCTGCTACTTTCGGCATTATAGTTCTCCCGCCGGTTTTCTCCCGTCTTTGTCCTAAACTGCAGATTCCGGCATTCAATGCACTGGTTTCCAACATCTTTTCCTCCTTCAGCATTTCATTTGCGGGATTTCTCAGTACTGCTCCGATTCTTCTCTATCATTTCGGTTCTCTGTCCCTTTATGGTCTAGTGGCCAATCTGGCTGCTGTATCGCTGATGTCTGTCTGCATGTGGTCATTTTTTGTGAGTCTTATTTTTGAATCCCTCATCCAGCCACTTTCACAATTGGCGATTTTCTTATCTTCATTTACACTTGATCTGGTCTGCCGGGTCGCTGAGATATCAAACCATATAAGCCTTAGTGAACTTGTTCTGCCAGTACCTCATCCGGAAATCACTGTTTGTTTCATCCTAATTGTGACAGCTGTCGCGGCAATTAAAAAAGCACACCTGAAATTGTTTCTTATCTACGCACTTCCTCTGTTTTTTCTGATCACTCCACTTTCACTGCTTCTGAGGTCCCTTCCAGATACGGTTCAGATTGAAAGATTCTACGGAAAAAAAGGATCGGTAACCGCTGTGAAATGGCCACACAGAGGAGTGTGGCTGTACTGTGCGGATGGCGAAAAAGTGTGTTCGTCAATCTACGAATACTCAATCAGGAACTGGATCAGGCATCATCCGCTCTTTTTCCTGGAAAGAGTGTGTTTGCTCGATGGAGTTGGCATAGCCGCAAATTTACCTGTTCCACAAACGGATAGTCGCCGACAGAGCAAATTCGCTCAATTTGCGAGATCTAATCTCGGACAATTTTTTTCCTATGAAAACGAGCCTTACAGCTGTCACATTCTCTCTGTAACCGGAATGATAAGATTGGAAGCGGCAAACACCTGGGTACATCTGAATTCAAAAGACACCGTAGTATTCTGGGGTGTAAAAGGATCTGCCGACACACTGAATCGGCAACTTCCTGCAGTATTGCATGCAGATTACGATTAAAGCGGATACACCGGATAACTGTGCTGATTAAACTGGAGAAACTACTACTCAGGACAAATATTATCTTTGTAAGATGCAGATTAAAACCGAACAGTGGAAAAACTGGATTCAGATCTCACTTGGGGGCCAGTTTGTAGTCAGAAATCTGACGTCTGTCAGGCCGGTTTTAGAATCTGCCGAAAGCAGAGACATCCCGCTGGTCGCTTTAGATCTGGAAGGCTGTACGCATCTTGATTCCAGTGCAATCTCTCTTATTGTCAATCACTATAAAAAACTGCTGGCCAAAGGTGGAAAGCTGGTTATTTTCGGGGCAAATACCGATATTAAGGAAATCCTCTCGATTGTAGGGCTCGACAGGCTTGTTCCTGTTTTTTCCACCAAAGAAGAGTTTAAAAAAGCAAATGACAATGTGGAATCTTAAGACCTGCTTTTTCTGCATAGCAATCTCTTTTTTTCTCCTGAGCTGCAGTGAACGTTCCCGAAGCGTGCCTCCAGCAGATTTCCGCACAATTTTTCTGAATCAGCCCCCGGAAAAAACGCCCTGCCCAGATGCCCGGGGAATTGACTCGCTGACTGATCATTTCAGGAGGTTGGGAAAAGCGGGTGCATTTTCAGAGACACTCAGCGATTCCTTCTCTGTCTCATATATCACCGGGTTCCGGACACCGGACATCTTCCGGCAGGACACTCTTTATCCCCTTGTCATTTACCTTCACGGCGGCACAGGTACGACTCTGAACAGTAAAGGGGAAAAGGCATATGAGATGCTCCTTCCTCTTGCGGACAGTATGCAGCTTTTCCTGGCCAGCCCATCGGCCAGCAGAAATTCTCCCTGGTGGAGTCCTTCCGGTCTTTTCAGAATTCTTCAGACCCTCAGACTCATGACACTTTATTACCCCATCGATCCTGACAAAGTGTTTCTGGTCGGAGTCTCTGATGGCGCCGCAGGGTGCTGGGCAGCGGCCAATGCCATAAGCTCACCATTTGCCGGATTTATAGCTGTCTCAGGATATGGTGGAATAGTGCAGTCTGCGGGAATGCAGCTGTTTCCGCAGAACATCATGCAGCGGCCTTTCTACAATGTAAATGCCGGCAAAGATCACCTCTACCCGATCGCTACGGTGAACCGTTTCCTTGACTACATGGAACAAAACGGGGTTAACCTTATCCGCAAAGAGTATCCAGAAGAGAAACATGGTTTTGATTACAGAATGCAGGAAATGGGTACAATCTGCCAGATGCTGCGGACATGGTCACGACCGGAATCCCGCTCTTTTTCCTGGCATTTTATCCCCGGGTACCCGAACCTGCCGGACAATGTGATAAGCTGGGAACCTGTTAACGAAAAGGCGAACAGCCACATAAGCGGCTTTCAAAGAGCTGATACTTTCTTCATCAATTCCGGCAACATCCAATCGGTTGTCCTGCGCGGTCCATCTCTTAAAAGAGCAGTCATTAAAAACGGTGACCGCCCTGCAAGACAGATGGAGCAGATAAAGCCCGATCGGAGACTACTCATTCAGTCAATAAGAAGTTCATGCTTTCCGGTTTTAGATACTGACAATCTGTTCAAACTCAATCTGTAGGAGGTCAGCCATTATGGCACACATAATTACCATACTTGCCGATGGTTTTGAGGAGATTGAAGCTGTTACTTTCATAGATCTTCTCAGAAGAGCCCGGATTAAAACAACGGTTCTGGGACTTAACACAAAAGAGGTTCGGGGGTCACATGGAATCATTGTGACTTCTGATATGATGCTGAGGGATTTTAACGAGCCAATCGATGGAGTCGTTGTGCCGGGCGGACAACCCGGCACAACGAACCTTGCGAACTCTCCTGAAGTATTGAAAATTGTGAAAGATGCAAACAGCGCAGGCCTGCTCTGTGCTGCAATATGCGCTGGCCCCACAGTCCTTGCCAGGGCAGGAATATTGACCGGGGTAGAGGTTACCTGTTATCCGGGAGTAGAAAGCAAGCTTTCGGGGGCCAGAATCTCAGAATTACCGGTAGTGCGCCATAAAAATATCATAACCAGCCGCGGTGTCGGTACCGCCATTCCTTTCGCGCTGGAACTGATTTCCTACCTGGCAGGAGAAGAAGTTGCTTTGAAGGTTAAAGAAGCAATACTTTATTAACTGAAGAGATCCACATATTCTTTTCAGGTAAATTAAAGAGACTGTCTGGAGTGGTAATTTCCTTAATTAAACTGGAGCGGTAATCCCTTATTTAAAAGAGATTACCGCTCTTTTTGAGTTCTTAATCGAAGATGAAATCTGTTTTCCTGAGTTACGCAGTCGGTAGGCAAAAGCAGCTGTGCACGCTCAGGAATAAGATTACTTTGAATAGTTCTGGCAACGTTTTTATTTTATTAAAGTTTGACTTTTAGAAAGAAGTTTTGGGCTGTATTGTTATTTTCCACACTCTCAGTACTCTTCTAAAATTCCCGCACATGGGTAAGAAACCCCTGAGAACCTGCAATTTGACACTCTTTGAATAGAATCCTTTATTTCAGCCTCTGAAAATTGTATTTTCATTTTTTGTACCAAAAAAGGCCTTTTTCACACCTACCAGAACTATCAACCTATGAAAAAAACAGTTCTTCACGAGAAGCATTTGGCCCTGAATGCCAGGATGAGCCCATTTGGCGGATTTGAAATGCCCATTCAGTATGAAGGGATAATTAAAGAGCACAATGCAGCCAGAAATGCAGCCGCTATTTTTGACACCTGCCATATGGGTGAGTTTTTAATCCAGGGAGCTGGAGCAGTTGAGGACCTTGAGAGAATCGTTTCCTGCTCGATTAAAGATATAAAAATCGGGGGCTGCAGATACGGGTTCATCTGTAACGAGCAGGGCGGTGTAATCGACGATCAGATTCTCTACAGACTCAAGGAAAATGAGTTTTTCATGGTGGTAAATTCCGCCACTGAAGCCGGAGATTTCAAGTGGATAAAGGAACACCTCTCAAATGCTTCCAGCATAGAGAATCTTACAGAACAGACGGGTAAAGCTGATCTGCAGGGACCGGCTGCGCCGAAAATTTTCAGTAAACTCATGTCCGAACCTGTCGACGAGATGAAATTCTACACATTCAAATACAACTACTACCGCGGAGAAAAGGTACTTACCTCCAGAACCGGATATACAGGTGAGATAGGATTTGAGATTTACTGTTCAAATGACCTCATAAAGAAATTCTGGGACGACTGTATCGAGCTTGGCGCGACTCCTGCAGGACTGGGAGCACGTGATACACTCAGACTTGAGATGGGGTTTCCTCTTTATGGCCACGAACTGAATCAGGATACAAATGCGGCGGAGAGCGGCTTTACACGGGCAATTGCGTCCAAGAATTTCATAGGATCATCTGTGGTACTTGACAGTTCAAAAAGATCGCGTGTTCTCTCCGGAATTGTCATTGAAGGCAGAAGAGCTGCACGTGCCGGAGACCTCGTCCTGGATTCAGACGGAAATGAAACCGGCTATGTAACAAGCGGCAGCTTCTCACCCACTCTGGGCATCGCTATCGCAATGGCTTATGTAAAACCTGCCGATGTTGGAACAGCTGTAAAAATAAAAACCGAACGTGGAGAACTGGCAGCAAAGATCTCAGAGGTCCCCTTTTATAAGGGCGGGACCGTACGTTCAGATCTCAGAAAGTTTCTATAACCTCACTTATGCATCTGGAGGTTGAGAAGCCTTGCAATCCGGCCGATCCGGGAGCATAAGTATAAGTCAGGTATAATATCAGAATAATTTAGTAACCAGAACCAGTATAAAAGGAGAAACAGATGACGCCAACTGATCGTAAATATTCCAGAACTCATGAATGGGTAAAAGTCGAAGGGGACATTGCTGTTACCGGCATCACCGATCATGCCCAGGATGCCCTTGGGGATATCACCTTTGTGGAACTGCCCAAAAAAGGCTCTCAGGTCACCAAAGAAAAAGAATGCGGCGTGATTGAATCCGTAAAAGCAGCAAGCGATCTTTATTCTCCCATTTCCGGAACGATTTCAGAGGTAAATGAGGACCTGGAAACTGCCCCCGAGGTTATAAACAGCGATCCCTATGAAAAAGGCTGGATTTTCAAAGTTTCAAATTTCAATAAATCAGAACTGGACAGCCTGATGGATGCTGCAGCTTACGAGAAATTCCTGGAGACCGAAGAATGAGCTTTATCGCAAATACCGAAGAGCAGCACAAAGAGATGCTGCGGGTATGCGGGGTAAATTCAGTTGAAGAACTCTTCGCCGATATACCCCCGGCCCTCAAACCACGTTCCTTCTCTCTCCCAAATGGAAAATCAGAGCTTGAGATCAGCTCTTTTTTTCAGGACCTGGCAAACAGGAACTTCTCTCATATGACTAATTTTCTGGGGGGCGGCTTTTACGATCACTTCATACCATCGGCAGTTGATGCGCTGGCGTCAAGAAGTGAATTCTACACGGCATACACCCCATATCAGCCGGAAATCTCCCAGGGTATGCTCCAGGCAATTTATGAGTACCAGACAGATATCTGCCGCCTTACAGGGCTGGATTTTTCAAACGCCTCTCTTTACGATGGAGGCACGGCACTCTTCGAAGCCTGCCAGATGGCGATAAACGCAACCGGAAGACGCAAGATAGTAATTGACGGAGGAGTAAGCCCGATTTACCGCAAGATGATACAAACCTATACCGCCAATCTTTCGATTGAGCTTGCAGAGGTTCCTGTATCACATGGACAGTCGGACCGGGCAAAGATCGCGGAATATCTTGATGAGAAGACCGCCGCAGTGCTGCTTCAGAATCCTAATTTCTTCGGTGTAATCGATGATCATTCCGATATAGCAGAAAAGTGCCACTCTCTTGGAATTCTGGTAGTTCAATCGGTTTATCCAATTGCAATGGCCCTGCTCAAATCTCCGGGAGAACAGGGAATCGATATTGCAACCGGTGAGGGACAGTCTCTTGGAAATCCGCTCTCATTTGGCGGACCTTATCTGGGTTTTATGGCTGTTCGCAAAGAGTTGGTGAGAAAGATGCCGGGAAGGATGGTTGCAGCCACAACCGATTCTCAGGGACGCACAGGATATGTCCTCTCTCTTCAGGCAAGAGAACAGCATATCCGCAGGGAAAAGGCGACCTCCAATATCTGCTCCAATGAAGCGCTCTGTGCATTACGTGCTCACATCTATCTCAGCCTCGTGGGCAAAGAGGGGCTCAAGGATGTGGCAAGGCTCTGTGTTGACAAGGCACATTATGCCAAAGAGAGAATCAAGCAGATCCCGAATGTACAGGTTATGGAATCTTCGCCCACATTCAATGAATTTACAGTAAAACTCCCGATCGATGCCGGAGAGTGCATAGGCAGAATGATAGAGCATGGTTTTGCCGCCGGTTTCCCGCTGGGAAGATACTACCCCGGAATGGAGAACTATCTTCTGATCGCAGTTACCGAAAAAAGGACCAAATATGAAATCGGCAGGCTTGCAGAGACCCTGGAGGCGGTAATATGTCAATAATCTTCGAAAAATCAGTAAAAGGCAGAAAAGGGGTTAGTCTGCCCTGCAGTGATGTCCCTGTGCGCCATGAGATTCCCGTGAAATACCGTCGTCAAAAGGATGCGGAGCTCTGTGAATTATCGGAGCTTCAGGTGGTGAGGCATTTCACAGAACTCTCCAGAAGAAATTTCGGGGTAGACAACTCTTTTTACCCTCTGGGTTCCTGCACGATGAAATACAACCCGAAGATCTGCGAAAAAGTAGCCGGATTAGAGGGTTTCAGCTCTCTTCACCCTCTGCTTCCTCAGTTGCGCAGGGGTGGCATGCTTACCCAGGGTGCGCTTTCGGTTCTTTATGAACTGGAGCAGCAGCTTTGTGAGATCACCGGGATGGATGCTTTCACACTGCAACCTATGGCCGGTGCACACGGAGAGCTTACAGGAATGATGCTTGTAGCGGCCTACCATCGTGATAAGGGAAACAAAAAGACAGAAGTGCTCATTCCTGATGAGGCCCATGGGACAAACCCCTCGAGCGCTTCAACAGCGGGATTCAAGGTAAGGTCTGTTCCCACTGCTGAGAATGGACTTCTGGACATTGCAGCGCTGGAGTCTATTATTTCCGATAACACAGCGGCAATAATGCTCACAAACCCCAATACACTGGGGCTGTTTAACTCTCAAATCGAGAAAGTTGCGGAGATTGCACACAGGCACGATGCCCTTCTCTATTACGATGGGGCAAACCTGAATGCAATTATGGGGAAATTCAGGCCCGGAGACGCGAAGTTTGATGTGATGCATGTTAATCTTCACAAAACCTTTGCCACACCTCATGGTGGCGGCGGCCCCGGATCGGGCCCGGTAGGGGTCAGGAAGGATCTGGAACAGTTTTTGCCTATCTCACGTATTATAAAGAGGAGTGACGGCACCTATGCATTGAGTTACGATTATCCTAAAAGCATCGGTTACATAGCTCCTTTTTACGGGAACTTTTCTGTATGTTTGAAGGCATACACATACATTCTGATGCTTGGTGGTGATGGGTTGAGGAGAGCAAGTGAAAACGCGGTTTTGAATGCAAACTATGTGATGCATTCTCTTAAAGAGAGTTTCAGCATTCCCTACCTTCGTACCTGTATGCACGAATGTGTGTTAAGTGCAAAAAAGCAGCTTGAGAATGGTGTGCATGCAATTGATATTGCAAAAGCTCTGATAGACCGGGGATTTCATCCCATGACCATCTATTTTCCTCTTATTGTCAAGGAGGCCATGATGATAGAGCCTACGGAGACTGAGAGCAAAGAGACGCTGGACACGTTTATAGGTGCGATGAAAGAGATAGCAGAACTGGCGGCGAGTGACCCGGAAATTCTGAAAAAGGCGCCCGTTACAACGCCTGTTTGCCGTCTTGATGAAACCAAGGCTGTAAAAGAGATGAATTTCAGTTATAAAGAGATTTTTTAAACTGGAACATGGTCTGGAACCACAAATGTATATAGAAATCGATTTATTGGTAACATATTGCTTTCAAAGGCAAAATTTATTATACTATAAACATGGTGTTGTCCCAATATCGAGAATACAGTAAAAAGGAGCATTTTTATGCGTTTAAGTAAGTGGGCAATGGTTCTGGCGATCGCTGTATCAGCTTTTGCTGCACCCGAAAAATTTGTGCAACCCACAAAAGATGGTACGGGAGTTTTTAAAAATGAGATCCGCGAGGTCTATGAGGAGCCCCTTTTTACAGTCGGAACTCAGGACCGTCTTCAAATTGTAGAAACCAAAGCTCGCCATTACAAAATTAAGTCTTCTTCTGGGCAGACCGGATGGATCGAAAAGAGACTGGTAGTGGCAGTTGGAAAAAGCAAAACATTCGTGTTCGATAATGCAGAAGTTATCGGGTACCTCGATAACCCCACACCGGTTTACATTATCGATACTGATGACCCCAATGCAGACCCCATCAATCTGGATCGCTCTTTCAAAGATGCTCTCCGGGAAAATGTAGACAAGGAAACTGTAGAGCGCCAGGTTAAGTAAGTCTTACAATCTTATTCTGAGATACTTAAAGGCAAAACGAAAGTTTTGCCTTTTTTTATTGAGATAACAGAAGTCACTTTTTTAACGACACCATCACCAAGGCATCATGCCATTGAAAAACAGCATCCAGGGAAATGGTCGGGGAAGTAGAAGATGGGTCCCGCTCTTCGCCGGAATGATTGAGAGAATGACGCATCGGCAACAAATAATTATTTAAAAGTTGCCTCTTCCTTCTTTTTCATAAGCAGCCTCCAGATCTTATCTACCAGTTCTCTTCCATTAAACGGCTTTACTATGAAGTCATCGGCACCGCTGGCAAAACACATCTGGATTTCATCGTTCTGGGTACCCGCGGAGAAGAAGGCTATGGGTGTTTCCCGGGTTTCCTCCTGTGAGCGCAGAATACGGCACACCCGATACCCATCAAGCCCCGGTAAATAGGAGTCCATCAGTATAACAGAAGGGTAGTGCAGAAAGGCAAGCCTCAGGCCCTCTTCGCCGGTTTCTGCCACATATATTTCAAATGCGTTTTCCAGAACCATCCTTGCGATCTCTACCGCTTCCCGGTCGCTGTCAATAAAAAGGATGGTAGGTTTCCGGTCCGTTTTCTCATCGATCTCTACAACAGCACTACTCACTCTTTCGATAACCAGAGCCTTTGTCTCATCATCATCCCAGCTTATTTCCGACTGCATGGGCAGTATGATATGGAAAGCGCTTCCAGGGAATGAATTTTCTTTTACCCCCTCACTCTCGACCCAGATTTTCCCGCCGTGACGATCGATTATACCTTTTACTATCGATAACCCCAGGCCGGTTCCGCCGCCCATGAACTTTGCATAATCTGTGCTGTGACGGTTAGCGCTGCCGATCTCATAGAAGGGATCGAAGATGTTTTTCTGTTCGCTTTTATCAATTCCGATTCCATTGTCTTTAATGATGATATGAAAGCGGTTCTCCGTTTCCATGAAAATCTTCACTTCCACGGTCGCCCCGTCGGGGGAGTACTTTATGGAGTTGCTGAGAAGGTTTGTAAAGACCTGCTGCATACGCATCTTGTCACCGTAGAAATCGGGCAGAGTATCAGAGAAGTTGCAGAGAAATGTTATGTTGCGTTTCTGGGAGAACTGGGAGAGTTCCTCGATACATTCTTTTGCAACCATCCCAAGGGCGATCATC
>CAYLVN010000046.1:0-12771 GCA_964387115.1 uncultured Fibrobacter sp. | reverse complement strand
GTTCTTCAGATACGACAAGAACCAGAGAATCGGATCGCTCGGAGATTCCCAGAGCTGCGGTATGACGAGTCCCGGCTTCACCCACTTCAGCCAGGTTGTGAGAGAGCGGGAGCCTGACAGCAAATTTTTCTATCCGGTCTCCTTCAAGTATCACCGCACCATCATGCATTGGGGTTTCGGGATGAAAGATGCTGTACAGAAGCGGTACGCTGATTCTGCCGTTAACTGAGATTCCGCCGCTGAGATGTCTTTCAAGCGACTCCCGTCCCTTTATTACAATCAGGGCTCCGATCCTGTCCTTTGCGAGGTTAGAGACTGAATCAACGATTAATTCAACGGTCCTGTTCGAGGCCAGAAGCTGGCGTTTGGAATGACGCGTACCCATTGATGCAAGGTGCTCAATGAACATGCGGATGTCATCCTGAAAGATGATCACCAGGGCTACAAGGGCGGCTGTCAGTCCTGCCTGAAAAAACTGGGATGTGAGATACATGTTGAGCAGCCGTGCAGAAATATAAAGGATCACGACTGAACTGATTGCGATTATCAGTGATCTTGATGCTCTGCGCCTTATCCAGGTAAGTGTGAAAAAGATAAATACCGACACTACAAAAATGTCCAGAAAATCCGCAAACCGGAAGTTTGAAATTACCTGCTTTAAGAAATCTGCCACGATATCCATCCATAAGAAAGGGAGTATCTAAAAATACTCCAGTTTTCTACATGGTACAAACAATACGACTTTTATTATTTTCCGGTAAAAAAGCATGGTGTAAAATATATGGTTTACAAATCAAAGGTATCCCACCCGCTGACCAATGTCGTAATAAGCGCAAAAGAGTGCAGCGGAGAAATTGTCCTGACCGGAATTGAACTGTCAGGATCGGGAACTGATCATACAGACGGTACAGGTACCCATAAAACAGTGGAAATCTATGGAAAAATGATCTGCCGGTTTCTGGACGGTAAATCTCAAGACCTGTCATCAATACCCCTTGACTTTGAAAATTTATCGAATTTTTCCAAAAAAGTGCTTCAAGCTGCACGGCTTATCAAATCAGGCGAAACTGTTTCCTATGAGCAACTTTCTTCCATGGCCGGTTATCCGGGGGCTACCAGAGCTGCTGCTTCAGTGATGCGGAAGAACCGATATCCTCTTGTTATACCCTGCCACCGTGTAATAAGAAAAGACGGCAGTGTGGGAGGGTATTGCGGGATTCAGCAGGGTGCGGCCGTAGAGCTGAAAAAGAAACTGCTGGAAATGGAAAGACAAACAGCAGCTCATAAGAGATTTCGATAATTTAAAAAACAGATGCAGAGATTTGGATTCCTGCTTTCGCAAGAATGATGGAATTGCCAAAGGGCTGCTTTGGTGAACAAACTCTACTTTAGGAGTCATACCTGTGGAAACAAACATCCAGAAGGGAAAGAAAACAAAAAACGGCCGGTGAGAATTCACCAGCCGTTTTAGCCCATTCAAGAGTGTGGTGTTATTTGAGATGTACCGGCAGCGACATTGCCTTGCGCCCGGAAACCTTAACAAAATAGAGCCCGGCAGGAACCTGAAGATCATCTGCGTTCAGAGCGCTGTTACTTGTGACTGTGAAGCTGCGGATGGTTCTTCCGGACAGATCCAGCAGATCAGCTGCGCTGTTAACCGGAAGAGAAATAACCGGTCCGTTTCTGAAAACATTGAAGGAAACAGATTTGGCCAGGTTTTCATCTGGAACTGCTTTTTTAAGTCCGGAGTTGTCATAAACCGCCATGGTATGGCCGCCTATGTCTTCTATCTCTAATCTGGTAAAGACCATCGATATTTCCTGAATTTCTCCTGAATATACAGCTGAGCCCTTTTCAAACTCACCGGCTGAGTATTTATCCTGCACCAGTCTGGCATTTGTTAATCTGATTATGTAGTAAATCTCTTCCGTTCCTTCCGGAGTAGTATGCAGAAATTCGAATTGAACGCTTGTTAAAATCTCATTGGTAGCTAATGCCTGCAGAAACTGAGGTGTTGATCTTCCCCAGAATTTTTTGAACGTTACAGGAGAGGCCACATTTTTTCCAGTAGGCAATCCGGTGGAAGCATCAAATGGAGCAGTGAATTGCATGGAGAATTCAAATCCGGGGATTTTGTCTTTATATAGATCACGCAGGGACTCACCCATGAATTCTCCCTGTTTGGAACCCTTAACCGAAACATAGAATTCATAAGCACACAAAACCTGACCGGCATGAAAAATAAGAATAAGAGCCGCCATAGCGATCTTAACAGGTAACCTGCAGGAAAGCATAGTACCTCCTTTATTAGGTGTTAATGGTGTGTGATTGAAAATTCAGCAGAACCGATTTCTGAATTGTTAAAGGGTAGCTCAGAATTCAATGTCTGAATATAAGAGAAATCAAAGTAAAAGTTGGAAAAATATTTCTTATCCAAATTGTGTAATTTGGAAAGTTTTTTGCTGGTGTATTGAAGGAACGTTTAAAAAAAATTTAAAGGAGGTCTTATGCCCAAAAAAGCCCCAAACCCGGTTCCGGAAGGGATGCACACGATTACACCGTACCTGTCATTTAAAAACAATTGCACCGAGGCGTTAGCGTTTTATGAGAAGGCCCTGGGGGCAAAACTGATTGGAGGAATTGAAAAAACTTCTGATGGAAGAGTGATGCATTCCATGATGAAGGTTGGTGACTCTAATTTTATGCTTTCCGATTCATTCCGTCCGGTCACCCCGGGGACTCCGATGATAGAGATGTGGCTATATGTTGAAGATGCCGATGCACTGTTTGACAGGGCAGTAAAGGCAGGCTGTGAAATTACCATGCAGATGGAAGATGCATTCTGGGGTGACAGGCTTGGGCAGGTAAAGGATCCATTTGGACATATCTGGTCAATTGCAACAACTAAATGGGAACTGAGTCCAGAGGAGATGAAGCAAAGAGAACAGGAGTGGATGAAAAAGTCTGGCATGTAAAACCTGACTTATGCTCCCGGATCAGCAAATTACAATTATCCCTTGTGAATAAAATGCTTTCCCGATTCGCAGGTGTACCACAAGTGTGGTGCACCTGCGAATTATTCAATCATCTCTGCTGCGAGGTCTTAGATCATTCAATCCTTTCCAGAGTATAAGTCAGGTAATAATTCACTATTGATATACACTTCTGTTCAGATTTACGTTGTTTAAATTCAGCTTTCCTGCTCGACAATTTTCTACAATTACTGTTTTCCCACCAAAAAATGAGCAAAATAGTGTAATTTTAATTCAGGTAAGATAATTGAGTTGACGGTGTGCTGAATAAACAGTAAATTACTATACAAAAAATAGACAGAAGTAAGGAGCTTTATGAGAAAGATTCTGCTTGCAATAGTTGTGATTGTGCTTTCAAGCGGTCAAGCACACGCCTGGAAAAGAGCGACTCATCTTATCGGTGTTCCCTTTGTTGCAGGTACAGGCGTTTACTCTGATGTCAAAGTGCTGCAGGATGCCGACTGGGCAGTAACAAAGGCTGCGGCCATATCAAATCTGGGATTAATGACTGTTCAGGCATCACTTGGTGCTTTTATTCTGTCAGGCAAAGATTCAGAAGCGACCCGTACAATTCACAGAATACTTGGTATCTCAATTATCGCTTCGGGTGTCTGGCTGAGTGTCGCATCATCACTGGATAAAGGGGTCGAGCCACCAGCCAGATACATGGCTTACGCACATACCGGCCTTGCATCTGTGCCGCTGATAATATTCAGTTTTTGAAAACATTTTACCTGTAGATTGCATGAATGGGGTGGTACTTGCGGCCATTTCCCCGTTTTGTTCATGTATAGAACCGGCAACTGTGTAATAAAACCAGCTACTTAGCCGTAATATATTTTAATGTTTTAAAGAAATTAAACGATGAACTATTATGCGTACTGATAAACATCTCTCATTGCTGATGGTGTTTCTGGTCCTGGGTTCCAGCCTTGTGACTTTCTGCTCAGCCAGTGAGAGCCGAAGCCAGGAAGTACATTTTATAGCACAATCCTGCGGAAGTCATGATTGTGGACGGCATGCTGAGCCCGGCAGCTGCGCCTCTGAAAACTGCCGGCACGAAATCTGTTCCGATAAGTCTGCACTTGGTGAATATATCCCTGAAAACCTGATCCAGTTTGAAACTATCATGGCTGCACCTGTACTGATTATTGATGGCCATATTTTGTCCTGCATAAAAAACGATTTTCTCTCCACCTTCCTAACTCGTCCACTGATACCTGCTCAACATTCCACTGTTCTTCGAATCTGAAATCTCTTTCATTTTATTTACAAAAAAGCACAGATAGCCCTTTTCTGGTATTGCCTTTTTTATGGCTGTTTTACAATCTATTGCAGATGCGAAAGGAACCATATGAAAAAATGGTGCATGACAGTTATACTTTGTATTGGAGTATCTCTAAATGTCGCTTCTCAGACAGGTACAGTAACACCGTTATCCTTCTCCGAGGCCCGGAAATTAATACTCTCCGGGAATGCCGGGTTGAAGTCAGCACAAACCGAAATCGATGCCTCCAGGTCTGGTGTTACACAAGCAAACACATTTCCCAATCCCGAAATCGGAGTGGCACTTGAGAAATTCGGAGCAAATGAGATCGAAGCCAGTGTCGGGCAGACGATTGAACTTGGCGGCAAAAGAAAATTAAGAACCGAGTCAGCACAAAAGGAGGTTGATGCGGTGGTAAATGCCGGCGAAATCGCCAGGCTCGAACTCGAAGCGGATATCGTCCGCAGGTTCATTCCCATCGTGACAACTACACACAAACTGGCGGTTGTTGACTCAATCCTTAAAATCACTGAATCGACAAGAGACCAGATTCAGCATCGGGTAGCTGCCGGCGGTGCTAAAGCAACAGATCTGATTCGAATCGAGATCAACATCGAGCAGCTTCAACTGGAGCACATTGAACTTCTTCGTGAAAACGAACAGGCAAGAATTAAATTCGCCGCCCTGGGAAGCAGGCAGGAGATCGCCCTGAAGAATGTTACCGGAGAACTGAATAATGAATCGGCAATTCCCGATCTGGCATCTCTTCAGGAAGCTGTCATAGAGAATCCGGCTCTTGCAGCATATAGCATTGAACAGGCTTTTTGGGAAACACAACGCAGACAGCTTCGTGCGGATGCTGTTCCGGATCTGAATCTCTCCGCAGGTTATATCCGCAGTAATGCCGATAATTCCAATGCGCCGACATTGGGACTGTCGATGTCTATTCCTCTTTTCAACAGGAATATAGCTGCGCAGAAACAGGCAGAGTACAAACAAAAAGCCACCGAAGAGCGGCGGGAAGACACCTACCGTCTGCTCATGGCCGATATTCAGGAAATTCACAGTCAACTGGAAGTAATCGACCATAAACTGAAGTCTCTTCAGTCCAGTACCCTTCCCAAAGCACTGCGGGCTTATGAAATGCTTCAGGAATATTATAACGCTGGCAGTGTGGGTTATCTCGACCTTGCAGAAGCACAGGAAGAAATGCTTCGGCTAAGGCTGGAGCTTCTTGATATCCAGCAGGACCGCGCTGAGAGATTGACAGATCTGATGCATGTAACAGCAACAAACATTCAAATCATTAATTAGGAGAAAACCATGAGATTGTTTTTAACAACTTCTGTTTTCCTGGCAATGCTGGTATGGGCCGGATGTAATAGTTCAAAGAAAGATGACCACGCAGATCATAGCGGTCATGCCCACAGTGAAGAATCAAGCCATACCGGTGAACAGGCAGATCATAGTGATCACGAAGGCGAAGAAGCGGGTGAGCATAGCGGACATGAAGATGAGGGCGAAATCGCCGTGACTGCTGAAGATATGAAGATGGCTGAGATCACAACCGCTAAAGTAGAGAATGGCAGAATCAGTACATCGCTCAATCTATCAGGAGAAATCGGATTCAATGAAGATCGTGTGGTGCATATTACGCCCAGGTTTGCGGGAATAGTCAAAGAGGCCCGGTACAGAATCGGTGAATATGTAAAGGCCGGTGAAACAGTAGCTCTGATCGAGAGTAATGAAAGCATGACCACTTATTCACTTAAAGCACCGATATCGGGATGGATTATTGAAAAGAATGCAGCTGCAGGCGAGTATGTGTCAGAAGAGAAACGTCTGTATCTGCTTGCTGATCTATCAACTGTATGGGTCAATCTGGCAGTATATCCAAAAGATGCCGATAAGGTAAAAAGAGGCCAGAATGCAATGGTTTCAGCGGTAGGATCACAGCACAGCACTGCCGGCATTATCGATTATGTTACTCCGGTAATGGATGTTCAAACACGAAAAATCACCGCCAGAATCGTGCTTCTTAACAGTAATAACATCTGGCGGCCTGGTTCATTTGTCAATGCCAGTATTGAGGCCGGGGAAGGAGAGCCAGGGCTTGTCGTAGATAGAGATGCTGTACAGGTCCTTGACAATGAAAGTGTGGTGTTTGTACAGCACGAACCGGGTAAGTTCAAAGCGGTTCCGGTAATGACAGGAGACAAAAACTCCCGGAAAATAATGATTCTTGCCGGTCTTGAAGAGGGACAGGAATATGTAAATAATGGCGCATTTGAGCTTAAAGCCAAGGTTGTCACCAGTTCACTAGGCGCACATGCCGGACACGGACATTGAAAGAGTCCTGATAGGTACCTTGAGCAGAATCGAAGGCATGATACTATGTCATCTCAACAGAAACTAAGTAAGGAACATACATGGAAAAAATACTACAGATCTGCATAAAAAACAGACTGCTGATTGTGCTTGCCATGATCGGGATCACTATTGCAGGCGTTGTACAGTATTCGAGATTGCCCACTGACGCCTTTCCTGACATTTCGCCCGTTATGGTTCCGATTTTTGCCGAAGCACATGGAATGGCTCCGGAAGAAGTCGAACGTCTTATTACCTTTCCAATAGAATCGTCGATGAACGGTCTGCCTGGTGTGCGGCAGGTAAAATCCACATCGGCATTCGGAATGGCTGTGGTATATGTTTACTTTAAAGACAATGTAGACATTTACTTCGCGCGCCAGATTGTCACTGAGCGGCTCGCAAGCGCCGAACTTCCAGAGCTGGAAGAGCGCCCCGGTCTGGGGCCGATATCCACCGGGCTGGGTGAAGTTTTCATGTATTTTCTGACAGCAGATAAAAACGTTGACACCGATGGAAAGGCTCTCGATGCGTACCTTCGTGAAGTCAATGACTGGACTGTAAAGTACCAGCTCCAAACGGTTCCTGGTGTGACAGAGATTCTTTCCATGGGTGGTCATGTTCTGCAATACCAGGTCAATGTCAATCCTGCTGCACTCAATAAATTCCAACTTACGCTCGATGATGTCGTTACGGCTGTGACCTCAAACAACCGTAATGCCGGAGGGCAGTTTCTTGTGGTCGGTTCAGAAGAATACCTTGTCCGGGGAATAGGACTGATCGATAAGCTCGATGACTTGCGCAATGTACAGGTAAAATCGGTCAATGGTATACCCGTTCGTCTGAGTGATGTTGCAGTCGTTGATTTTGGCAAAGAGATACGCCGTGGCGTAGTTACCCGCAACGGAACAGAGGAAGTAGTTGCCGGGATTGTCATGAAACTATATGGCCAGAATACCTCTGAAGTTATCAAGAGACTTGACAAGAAGATCCCTGAGGTGCAGCGATCCTTGCCTGAAGGTGTGAAACTTGTCCCTTATTACAACCAGAGCTCGTTAGTCGGTAATGCCGTAAAAACCGTTAAGGATGCACTCTGGCAGGGTGGATTACTGGTTATAGCGGTTCTGGCGCTTTTTCTAGGTAATCTTCGAAGCGCATTTATCGTGGCACTGGCTCTTCCTGTTTGCGCCCTGGTTGCAGTGATCTGTATGGGAGCCGCAGGAATGTCGGCTAATCTCATGTCTTTAGGCGGTATCGCAATAGCAATAGGCATGTTAGGTGATGCATCGATTGTGATTGTGGAAAATGTGTTCAGGCATCTTGCGGATGAAAAGTATAAATCCCGCAGCAAAACTGAAGTAATAATCTCAGCCTGCAGTGAAGTGGCACGACCAATAATCTTCTCCGTAGCGATTATCGTGATTGTGTTCCTTCCCCTGTTTACACTTGAAGGTATTGAGGGCAAGATGTTCGCACCGATGGCATTTACCATATCATTTGCCCTTCTTGGCTCATTGATCGCCGCACTGCTGTTTGCTCCCGTGCTTTCATCAATACTTCTTAAGCAGGGAGTGCAGAAGGAATTTGCGCTTGTAATTTTTCTTAAAAAGCTTTACCAGCCCGTGTTGCACTTTGCTTTAAAGAAAAAACTGACGGTTATTGCTGTGACATTGGCAATGTTCATTTCTTCCATGGCCCTGGTTCCACACCTGGGAACTGAGTTTATTCCTACACTGGAAGAAGGTGTGATACAACTTAATCTTGCCATGGCTCCTTCGATATCGCTTGAAAAGGCAACTGAAACAGTAATGAAACTGGAGCGCAGAATCAAGATGTTCGATGAAGTTGATATGACCCTGTCAAAGATCGGGCGGCCTGAGGCAGGCAGTCATCCGCATCCGGTTAATTCGGCGCACATTCAGCTCATGCTCAAACCCGTTAATCAATGGAAAAATCATAAGAGTAAAGCCGAACTGGTTGAATCACTGAGTAAAGCGTTGTCCGGCTATCCCGGCGTTCAGCTCAATTTCTCTCAGCCGATACAGAACATGTTCGATGAACTTCTGTCAGGGGTCAAGACGCAGCTTGCGATCAAGCTTTTCGGTGATGACATCAATGTGCTCAAGACTAAAGCTGAAGAGATTAAAAAAGTAATAGAGCCGGTAAAGGGGCTGGTTGATCTTTCTGCAGAGCAGAGTTTCGGGCAGCCGCAGGTGCAGATCATCGCAGATCGTGAAGCATGTGCAAGGTATGGCATTAATGTGTCTGACATTCTGGAAGTTGTTGAGGTGGCAATTGGCGGAGAAACAGTCGATCAGGTATTTTTGAATACGCGCCGGTTCGGCATACAGGTGCGTCTTGACGAGCGCCACCGGCATGATACCGAGGTAATCGGAAACATACTCGTACATTCTGCCGATGGAATTCAGGTGCCCTTGTCGCAAGTAGCACAGGTCAAGGAGGTCGTCGGACCGATCCAGATCAACCGGGAGAACAACCAGCGCCGGTGGATCATCTCTGCAAACGTGCGTGGTCGCGATATGGGCGGTGTTGTAACTGATATCCAGAAACTTGTTGAGGAAAAAATCAAACTTCCATCGGGATACTATCTTGAATACGGAGGTCAGTTCGAAAATCAGCAACGGGCGATGAAAAGACTTGGGATAATTGTTCCCATAGCGCTGGGTTTGATTTTTATCATGCTTTACATGTCTCTTGGTTCACTGAAGAGCGCATCGCTGATTTTTATCAATGTTCCACTTGCTTTAATAGGCGGTATTTTTGGCCTGTTTGCAATGGGAGAGTATTTATCGGTTCCGGCATCGGTTGGTTTTATCGCACTCTTTGGCATAGCGGTACAGAACGGTCTGGTCCTGGTCTCATACATCAATCAGCTCAGGGAAGAAGGGTATGGGATCTCTGAGGCGATTGTGGAAGCCGGGATTATGAGACTGCGACCGGTATTGATGACTGCACTTACTACCATTCTTGGACTGGTACCCCTATTGCTTTCACGGGGGATGGGGTCTGAAGTGCAGAGGCCTCTGGCAACTGTTGTGGTTTTCGGCCTGATTTCATCGACATTTCTCACTCTGGTACTGATTCCGACACTTTACGAGTGGTTTGCCCCAAAGCTTGTACAAGATTCTAAAAAATAGAAACAATGCCGGGTTGCGGCCCGGCGATCTTTAAAAGGGGATATACTATGAAGAAAATTGAAGCATATATAAAGACTCACCGTCTTAACGAAGTAATAGAACGGCTGCATGTCATAGACAATCTTACCGGTGTCAGCATTCACGAGATCAAGGGCTTTGGCAGGACACGAGGTCATGACGAACCGGTGCGGATTGTTGACAACACTATTAACTGGGTGCCGCATGTAAAACTCGAAATATTCTGCAGCGATGAGCTTAGAGAGAAGGTGATCAGTGCAATCATAGAGGGCGCACACACTGGGCTTCGCGCGGATGGAAAGATCTATGTGTCGCCTGTCGAGGATGCAGTCCGTATCAGCACAATGGAAAGGGGAAATACTGCAATATAGATCATTCTGGTGAGTTCGTTTTTGAAAAGAAAAAGGTTGAAAGAAAATACACTGTCAAGTTATATTAATATTGTCAAAGTATACTGAATGGATCAGAAGGAAAGATGATGAAGAAATTTACATTTGTTGCAGTTATGGCAATTTTCAGTGCAACGATGATGTTTGCCGGATGTCAGAAGAAAAATGGCACCGCCAAAGCAAAGACAGCAGCCGAACACAGTGATCATGATGGTCACGACCACAGCAGTCACAGCAACGATGATGGTCATGGACATTGATAGGTATAAATGAACTGAAGGCAGAACCGGTGTGACTGCACCGGGTCTGTTCTGTATAAAAGAAGGGGATCTCTATGAAATTTCACTTAATCGCATTAATATTTGTGTCTTTAACGGGATATCTGACATTTGCCCAGGAAAGTAACCCCGGGAATGCTCAGCCGCAATTGTCCATTAAGCAATCAAAATACGTTAATTTCATTAACTCCAGTGTTACTGCCTCAGAGGGAGCGATCTTGTTTGAGGGACGATTCATTGTTCTTGGTGAGGGAGTTTACGGCCATTTCGATATGATCGCTTACAACGATTCGGGCAAAGTGGTTCAGAAAGCAATTTCTGAGGATCGGGCCTGGAGACGGGATTCGGGATCGAAACTGAAGACTATTACATTGTCAACTACTTCCGAACTACCTGCTGAAATAGAGGTATCTTTTCATGAGATGCGGATTAATCCGGATGTGGGGGCATGCAAACAGTAACAGAATGCAGCCAGTAAAAAGGAAATCTTAAGAACCGCATACCGATAGAGATAAAACTGCAGACAGTAGTATTTGTATTTACTGGCGCTCCGTTCTTTTGTCCGCAATTTGACTCCCATGATGACATAAATACTTCATGTTAACTCCAGCCTGTTTCCAGGGGCATGGCATATTTTTATTTGCATTTTTCAGGCATTATTCGAGATACAGTTTATGCAACTCATGTCATGACATCTGGATCTGGTTTAGTGGCACAATTGTTGTACCGCGGTACAGTATTGCGATTGCAAGGACAGGCGAGAAGTCAAATTCAGGTAATAGTAAGGAGTATTTATGCACTGGTGCGATTATATGAATTGGGGATGGGGAGGTGGTCTTATGATGATTCTGTGGATAGCTCTGCTGGCTGGATTGATCTTCTGGATTATAAAAGCAACACAGAAAGGCGGCAATCAGCTGTCCCAACCCGAATCGGCAATCGATATTCTGAAAAAACGATATGCACGTGGAGAAATATCAAAGGAGGAATTCGAGGAACGGAAAAAAGACCTGCTATAATAAAGAAATGCCTGTGACTGAAGCCAGTCTGATCCAACAAGTCATTGATAACTTTTGATTACCCATTGCCCTTCCTTTTGGGCATTAAATCACTTCTGATCCCTTCGCGGACTGACATAGAGCAATGGGTAAAGCCTGCCTGGGGCTCATATCAAAAACCATAACTTTAAACCCATTAAACTATAAAATGCACAAAAAATGAATTTCCAAATATCAATCGATTGTAAAACGTATTTATATCGATTGTATTAGTGTATTACGTTTTGAATGAAACAGGAGCTGAAAAAATGGAAACCGTGACCATATCTCCTAAATATCAAGTAGTTATTCCCAGGAAAATTCGACAATCGATGCGTCTCAAACCGGGGCAGAAGGTTCAGATGATTCAATACAAAGGACGTGTTGAACTTATCCCGCTTAATCCAATTAAAGATTTACAGGGGTTCGTAAGAGGAATAAATATAAAATTTGAAAGAGATTCAGACAGACTATGAATCTCGTTGATTCTTCAGGATGGCTTGAATTCATTACAGGCAACAAAAATGCCGCTAAATTTCTTAAACCACTGGAAGATAGCAGTAACCTGATAATACCCACAATTGTTATTTGGTAAGTCTCTAAAGTTTTATTTCGAGAAAAAAGTGAGCAGGAAGTTTTAATCGCCCTGGCTTATATGCATCAGGGTAAAATTGTGAATCTATCGCCAGATATTGCAGTGAATGCCTCCAAACTCAGTTTAAACCACCGTATTCCTATGGCCGACAGCATCATACTTGCAACCGCTCAGGCATATAATGCAATTATCTGGACACAGGATGAGCATTTCGCCAGAATTAAAAATGTAAAATATTTTTCTTATGGTTGAAACAAAGTCTAATCTAGGAGGAATAATGCCGCCCCCAGTGCCGGACTGAGAACAATGTCCCATGAATAGAGCACCCCGGCAGCCAGGGGAATAGCAACAGCATTGTAGCCAGTAGCCCACCAGAGATTCTGTACCATTTTGCCGTATGTTGCTTTCGCCAACCCGATAATTGCTACTACATCCTCCGGGTTACTCTTAACCAGTATGATATCGGCAGTCTCCGCAGCTACATCGGTCCCTGCACCGATGGCTATTCCCACGTCGGCTTGCGCCAGTGCCGGGGCATCGTTGATACCATCACCGGTCATGGCGGTAATCAATTTACGTGATTGGACTTCCTTCACTTTAACTACTTTTTCCTGCGGGAGCACTTCTGCG
>CAYLVN010000045.1:3122-13087 GCA_964387115.1 uncultured Fibrobacter sp. | reverse complement strand
AACTTTCCGGAAAAAACCGTTTCCCAGCTCTTTTTAAGTTTCATTGACGGTACCCACTCCTCTGCTATTCCAATCTCCTCACGACTTTTTCCAAGAAGCAGCCAGAAATAATCGTTTGGCCCCATCATAACCAGATACGGGCCCTCTTTTATTATAGGGAAAATAGTTCTTCCAAAGACCTCCTCGGGGACAAGACCCGCAAACTGAGGCATGTCAAAGTGAACCACCTGGCTGAACCTGGAGAGATTTACCACAACAAGCATTATTTCATCGTTGTACTGACGACAGAAAGCAAAAACCCGGGGATTATCACCGGAGATAAGCTCAAAGCTTCCTCTGCTGAAAGCCTTGAACCTCTTGCGCATGGCAATAATTCCCCTCATCCACCACAGAAGAGAGGAAAAACTTCCCTCCTGGTTTCTCACATTGAGTGCCTCAAAGTGATACTCCGGATCGATTATCACAGGAAGAAAAAGTCGGTGAGGGTTGGCTTCAGAGAACCCGGCATTGCGGTCGGGCCCCCACTGCATCGGTGTCCTGACTCCGTTTCTGTCACCCAGATAGTAGTTATCCCCCATCCCTATCTCATCACCATAATAGATTATCGGTGTACCTGGAAGAGAGAACAGAAGAACGTTCATCAGCTCGATCTTTCGGCGGTCATTTGACAAAAGAGGAGCGAGACGTCTGCGGATGCCAAGATTTATCTTTGCACGGATATCTTTTGCGTAAACCCGGTACATGTAGTCCCGCTCTTCATCTGTGACCATCTCAAGTGTTAATTCATCGTGGTTGCGCAGGAATAACGCCCATTGACAGTTCTGAGGTATGGGAGGAGTAGAGCGAAGGATATCGGCAATGGGAAAACTGTCTTCCATCTGAAGCGCCATGAACATCCGGGGCATAAGCGGGAAATGGAAAGACATATGACACTCATCGCCATCTCCGAAATAGGCAACAGAATCCTCAGGCCACTGGTTGGCCTCTGCAAGAAGCATCTTGTTTGGAAAGCTGGCATCAACATGCGCCCGCAGTTTTTTTAGAAACTGGTGGGTTTCAGGTAGATTCTCACAGTTTGTACCCTCGCGCTCATGAAGATAGGGCACGGCATCGAGTCGCAACCCGTCAACACCCATCGAGAACCAGAAGTCGATCACCCTGAAAAGACTCTTCTGTACCTGAGGCTCCTGGAAATTAAGATCCGGCTGATGAGAATAAAAACGGTGCCAGAAATAGGCCTTAGCCACCGGATCCCAGCTCCAGTTCGATGACTCGAAATCTTTAAAGATTATTCGCGCCTCTTTGTACTTGTCGGGAGTCTGGCTCCACACATACATGTTGCGGCTGCGGGTACCAGGTTTTGCCTTTCTGGACTGTTTAAACCAGGCGTGTTCAGATGATGTATGATTAAGGACAAGCTCAACAATCACCTTTATACCCCTGCGGTGTGCCTGGCGCAGAAAAGCGCGGAAGTCCCGCAGAGCACCGTAATCGGGATGGGTGTTAAAATAATCGGCAATGTCATAACCATCATCCCGCAGCGGCGAGGGATAGAATGGAAGAAGCCACAGGGTATTGGCTCCTAGCCCCTGAATATAGTCAAGCTTCTGGGTCAGGCCTCTGAAATCCCCGATACCATCACTGTTACTGTCGCGAAACGCCCGTACATGCAGCTCATAGATAACTGCATCTTTGTACCAGAGCGAATCCTCTGAGGACTTCTCTGCCGAATTGCCACTGCTTTTTTGATATAGCATAAGCTTGAGGTTTTTCTATATTTCCGGTTTTTCAGTAGTATTCAAACTGTGTCTCCTGTCTTAACTGACGCTGAACGCTGAACACAAATGCGGGTGATTTTTCAGGATCGAGAGTTATGGAATTCTGCGATCCGTTCCACACAAAGTGCTCCCCACTCAAGAGATCTTCCAGGTAGACAGGCTGTGATGCGTCAATTGAAAACTCCTCATAAGGAAACTTCAGAATGCCGCTCTGAGAATGGAATGGGTCAAGATTGACCACCACAAGGATGATATTGGACCTGTCGGAGTTTGATTTTCCATAAAAGAGGAGGTAATCATTGTCAACAGGATAGAAAAGCAGGTTTCTTATCTCCTGAAGGGCAGAGTTTTCCCGCCGGGCACGGTTTATTTTACTTATGAGATTCTTTAAGGGACCGTTTTCCTCTTTCCAGCTCTTTATCTCATATTTTTCTGAGTCTATATACTCCTCAGTTCCCGGAACACCGCTGGTAACAGCATTTTCAAAGACAGGCCCATAGATCCCGTAACTTGACGAAAGAGTAGCGGCCAGGACAAGACGCACCGCGGAAGCCCTCAGACCACCTGCCTGAAGGTACTCAGGGAGGATATCTGGAGTATTGGGCCAGAGATTTGGCCGCAAATACTCAACCGGTTTGTCTTTGGTCAATTCTCTGAAATAACTTGTGATCTCCTCTTTTGTATTTCGCCAGGTAAAATATGTGTAGGACTGATTGAATCCTATTTTGGCCAGCCGATTCATGATTTTGGGGCGGGTAAAGGCCTCCGCCAGGAATATCACTTCAGGATACCTGTTCCTGACCTCTGAAATCAGCCATTCCCAGAATGGGAATGGTTTTGTGTGCGGATTATCAACTCTGAAGATCCTGACCCCCTTATCAATCCAGAATAAAACCACACTCTTTAACTCATTCCACAACTCTTCCCAATCTTCACACTCGAAATCAAATGGGACAATATCTTCGTAGCGTTTAGGCGGATTCTCCGCAAACTGAATGGTGCCATCAGGACGTTTTTTAAACCATTCCGGATGTTCCTTGACATAGGGATGATCAGGGGAACACTGAAATGCTATATCCAGTGCAATTTCGATTCCATAGGACGCAGCGGCATTTATGAGGCTCACAAAATCTTCCATACCACCCAGTGCCGGTTCAATAGACTTGTGTCCCCCATCTGATGAACCTATAGCCCAGGGACTCCCAGGATCTCCCATCCCTGCTTCAGTGGAGTTATTTCTGCCTTTACGGTTTGTAATGCCTATGGGATGAATGGGTGGAAGATAAAGAACATCAAAGCCCATCTCAGCGATTTGCGCAAGCTTCCTCTCACAGTCGCGGAAAGTTCCATGCAGAGATTTCTCAGAGCCGCAGGAGCGGGGAAAGAGCTCATACCAGGTGCTGAAAACCGCCTTTTTAGAATCGACATTTACCTTTAAGTATGGAGAGTATTCGCTTGAGAGAGAGAGATCAGGATAAGCACGCATCACCGCTGTGATCTCTTTATCTGTAGCCAGAAGAAGTGCATCAGCGGGCTCCGATGCATCAAGGATCATTCTCGATCTATCAAGCAGGGGACGAGAAAATTCAGGCGGAACTCTCTTTGATGCCCCCTCAAGCATTATAGCCCCGGCCTGCAGATCAATCGAGATATCCTGGTCAGCATTCACTTTCCTGGCTAAAAAGTGCTGCCATGTTCCGAAATGGTCTACCCACGCTCTTACAGTAAAGAGATATGTTCCGCTCTGAGGTACCACAAACGCACTTTCCCACCTGTCGTTATCTTTATGGTATAAAGGCAGGCTATCCCAGTCTGACTGATCCTCTCTGCGAAACAGCAGCATAGCATCAAGTCTGTCATGACTATCACAGATTATATCTGCACTCACTGTCACAAGCTCACCTTCACACCTCTTGACCGGATACCTGCCGCACTCAATAGATGGCTGTAGATTTTCTATCACCACCCGTTTTCGTCCATCGTTTTCCATGGTTCTCTCCATCTGGATAGGGCTTCTTTTGCTCCTAAGTGTTGCAATAGGTGTTCCAAAATTGAAAACCGGAAAAGTGGAACGAAGATTGCGATAATTTTCGTACATTAACCAGGAAAACGGGAGAGAAAATAAATGGGAAAACCCAGAGTGCTCTTTGTAGAACCGTTAGGGGCACAATCCAATATCTTCGCAAAGTTCATGACAATTCCGCTCCTTGGCCCTCTTCACCTTTCCACAATTGCAAAAAGAGGCGGTTTTGATGTAAGCATCATCAATGAAAACCTCCTCCGGCGCAAAGTTGATGACTCAGAACTTAAAAGGGCCGACATTTTGTGCCTGAGCTGCATAACCGCCACTGTCAACAGAGGCCATGAGATCGCAGGGCGTTATAAGCAGATCCGCCAGAATATTGGTGCCCCGGCAAAAACCATCATCGGTGGCATTCACGCATCGATGCTTCCTGAGGACCCCGGGCCCAATTTCGACCAGGTGGTCTGTGGTGAAGCCGAATCGATTATCCTGCCGCTTCTTAAGGGAGAGTTTAAAGAGAGAATTGTTAAAGGAACCAGGTTAAAAGACCTCGACTCCATACCAGTTCCCGATTTTACTCTTATTAATAACCACAGCAGAATCAACATCCTGCCGGTGATGACCTCGCGGAGCTGCCCCTATCACTGCAACTTCTGCTCTGTAACCAGAATGTTTGGTAAAGAGTACCGCACCCAGAGTGTCCCCAGAGTAATGGAGGAACTCTTAAGCTACAAAAAAGGGATGAGCATATTCTTTGTGGATGACAATTTCGCGGCTATCCCCTCCCGCACTCACCAGCTCCTTGACCAGATGATTAAATCCGGTTTCCACAGAAACTGGACCGCCCAGGTACGCACCGATGCCTCCAGGGATTTAGAGATGGTAAAGAAAATGAAAGCCACGGGGTGCCAGGTGGTGTATATAGGCCTGGAGTCCATAAATCCCGGAAGCCTGCAGAAAATGCAGAAAAAACAGAGTCTGGAAGACATAAAAAGATCGATCAGTGTTTTTCAATCCTGCGGAATACAGGTACATGGAATGTTTATGCTGGGAAATGATCCCGACTCTCATGAGATCTTCCAATCCACATCGTCATTCAGCCTCAAAAACCATCTGGATTTTGTTCAGTATTCAGTTCTTACACCGCTTCCGGGAACAGAACTCTACGATGAAATCTGCAGCCAGAAGCGGCTGCTTCATAAAAACTGGAATCTCTTCGATGGCCTGCATGTTGTGTTCAAGCCAAAACAGATGTCTCCGGCACAATTGCAAAGCGGAATGATCAGCTGCTTTAAATCGTTTTATTCCTATACACATGCAGTAAAGGATTTATTCTTTTCCGGAACAAAAGCACTGAAATCCCTGCGGCTGGGGCAGATCGGTCCCACTTTTTATAAAACAGTCATTAAGCTGATCGGAAGATCGATATTAAACAGCTGGATTCACTACAACCGGGCCTACCTTACCTACCTCAATAATCTCAGAGAATAGAAGGTGGCATAAGTTTTGAATTGATATGATTGTGCCCTGATAACCAGAACTCAAATCTATTGTATTCAGTATTGAAAAAGTGAGGCATAAATGGCTGAGACCGACAAGGACTTGTATAAATCAATAAATGATTTTGTAAACAGCAATTTTCTCATGGGCTCAGGCGCAATCAAATTCTCCAACGATGATTCTCTCATAGAAAAGGGAATCATAGATTCTACCGGTATTCTTGAAATGGTAAATTTTATCCAGAAGAATTTCGGTATAAAAATCAACGATGAAGATCTGATTCCTGAAAATCTGGATTCCATAAACAGCATAGCATCCTTTATAACCAGGAAAAAAGGTAGAGAAAGGGATAACAATGCCCCGTTTGAACTCAGATAACGAAGGTGATATTGAGATCTCAAAAGAGAGCCTTGCAATAGATGAAGAAGCCGAAATTGAACGGATCTCAAGCTTCATCAGAGATACACTGGCAGTCAACTTAAAAAAACGGGGCGCCGTTATTGCCCTCTCAGGAGGTATCGACAGCAGTGTCACCGCAGCCCTGTGTGTCAAAGCCCTGGGGAAAGACAAGGTACTTGGACTGCTCATGCCCGAACAGCACTCCTCCGCTGATACCTCAAGACTTGCAAAAGAGGTTTCATCATTCCTGAAAATCAAATACATCGAGCATGATATCACCTCCATACTCCAGGCAACAGGGTGCTACTCAAGACAGGATGAAGCGATCCAGTCCCTTATTCCTCAATATAAACCCGGTGACCAGTTCAAAATCGCCCTGCCAGGCGCAGACAGCCAGATGTTCCGGATTTTTTCCCTGATTGTCAAAGATTCAAATGGCAATATTTACAAACAGAGAATGTCTCACGAATCATACCTGAGCCTGGTGGCAGCGACCAATTTCAAACAGCGTGTGCGCAAGATGATGGAGTACTACTATGCAGATAAATTTAACTACGCTGTCGCCGGAAGCCCCAACAGACTCGAATATGATCAAGGATTCTTTGTTAAATCCGGTGATGGTGCAGCGGACTTTAAACCAATAGCACACCTTTACAAAACTCAGGTTTATGCCCTGGCAAAGGTTCTGGGTATCCCTGAAGAAATCCAGAAACGTCCTCCCACTACTGATACCTACCCGATGGAACAATCGCAGGAAGAGTTCTATTTCACACTGCCTTACAACCAAATGGACCTGTGCCTTTTCGCTAAAAACGCAGGATACCCTCCTGAGAGTGTCTGCAGATCCACAGAACTCACTCCCTCAGAAGCACTTTTTGTTTTTAACGATATCGATTCGAAGCGCAGATCCACCCGTTACCTGCATCAGAGGCCATTGCTTGTCACTGAATTAACCGAAATCAACTGACTGGTATAACTCAGAGTCTGCTCCCTGATAAACTGTTTTATCTCCGGAATAAACGGGGGCGCAACACTTATAATGTCAATATCCGACTCAAGCACTTTTCTTAACGCACCCTTGTTTGATGCAAGCTCTCCGCAAAGTGAAACCGGTTTGCCCAATGACTCCCTGCAAATCATGTCTATCAGCTTGAAAATTGCCGGGTGATCATCAACGAAGTAATTCCCCACTGTGGAATTTTCCCGCCCTGCTGCCATCGTGTACTGTGTCAGGTCGTTTGTACCTATACTGTAAAAATCAACAAAAGGATGAAACTCCTCTGCACACAGTGCCGATGCCGGCGTTTCGATCATGGCACCTAAAAGAACATCCCTGTATTTTATTGACATCTGAAGCAGTTCCTGGAACATCTCCCTTACAAGCTGCATCTCTTGTGCAAAAGTCACCATGGGGATGAGAATTTTTATGTCAAAGCTTTCCGACAACCTCAACAGCGCTTTAAACTGGGTGTAGAGAAGTTCCGGGTATTCAAGAAGAAATCGGATTCCTCTGCGCCCCAGGAAGGAATCATCTATACCGGTACCGTTGAGATAAGTAAGTCTCTTGTCTCCCCCGATATCAAGCATTCGGATGGTAATGGGCTTTCCTGAAGCCGGTGCAAGGGCATTCTCCAACTCTTCTATCAACTCTTCCATGGTCGGTGGATGTTTACGGGAGAGATAGATGTTCTCGATACGAAAAAGACCTATCCCATCGGCACCATTTCTAACCGCCACCTCCACATCATCCCTGCAGCTTACATTTGCCATCACCATCACCCGTCTTCCATCCTGAAGAAACGCTGGTTTGCTGCACTCTTTTCTGGCCATGATCGCATAGCTGGATTTGTGGTACAACTCCTTTGCAAAGGCCTTTTTTGATTCATCTGATGGATTCACCACCAGGTTACCGGTATCACCATTTACAAGAAGGAGATCATTCTGACAAACTGAATCGAGGATATCGGAGATTCTGCCAATCGAGGGTATTCCCAGTTCACGGGTGAGAAGAGCTGTATGCGAGGCAGTGCCACCATATTCGGTAACTATGCCTTTTGCGAATTTTCGGGACAGGAAAACAGTATCTGAAGGCAGAAGCCTCTTTGCCACGATGATACTGTTGTTTGGAAGGTTCTCAAGCATGTGCGCACTAATACCGGTAAGAGCCCTTATCATCCGACGATTCAAATCGATGATATCATCAGCACGATAACTGATCCGCTCATCCTGAATCTGCCTGAACCTCAGTTCCCATTTACGAAATACTCTCTTGACAATCTGCTCAGCATTGACCAGGCAGCTCTTAAGCTCCTTCTTAATTTCTATGGTCAACTCAGGGTCCCTCAGCATTTCCACCTGGGAGAGGAAAATTCCTGCAATCTGTGCATTGAGTTCCTTTTTTACCCGCTCAGCCGAAAGAGTCAGTTCCTTTCTGACATCATCCATGGCCCGCTCAACTCGCTTATACTCCTCAGGGAGCTCCTCGAGTGTGATAGTGTAACGTTCATGATCCCTCAGAAGAATATCTGTGTAGATAAAGGCCCTCCCAGCTGCCAGACCTGAAGATATGCAGGTACCCTGAAAGATTTTTTCTGAAAGGTTCTTCTTGATAAGCATTTTTTTAACCGCTTAAATTTATGTGCCTGTTTACTTATATACATTACAGAGATCTGTGTTATTATTTTCCTTAAAGCTTAACGGAGAAAAACCTCAAAAGATCTTTTAGAACAATCATTCCACACAACCCGCCCTCTCTATCCACTACCATTATCCTGCTCTGTCCGGTGCTGTTGATCATTGCTAAGAGCTCTACCGTATCGGCATCATCCCTTATGGTGTTCCAGGGTGAACAGGGAACAGCTTTTTTGTCAACGGTAAGCCACGTTCTCTCCTCAGGAGATACAGTCATTATGTCTCTTGAGTTGATACACCCCACTAACCTGCCATCATCATCAACAACAGGAAACATCCTTAGATGCTTTTTGTACAGGTACTCATTTACAAACCTGTTCAGACTGATGGATCCTGGAACACTGAGAGGACAGCTTTTCATGAATTTATTGATTGGCTCTCCTTCCAGCACCTTTCGTATAGAATATTTCAGATAGGAAAGCCGTGACACTTTTTGAAGGAAAAGACCGGTGATTATACACCAGATGCCTCCAACCGGTGTACCGCTGCTTAAAAGTACAACTCCCCCGGAGATTAGTAGCAAACCAGAGGCCGCACTCAGGAGGGTGCTGATACGGGTAGACATGGAGAGGTTACCGCATATTTTCCAGAAAAGTACTCTCATTATTCTACCCCCATCAAGGGGATATACAGGCAGAAGATGAAATGTCGCTATGAATAAATTACCTAATCTCAGAAAGTCTAAGATTCCAAGTATTTCAACAGGAGTCCCAATCTCTTTTCCCAAAATCAGAATCAAATGCCAAAAAAGCGCGAGTGCAAAACTGGCAATGGGTCCAGTGAGCGCAATGAAGATCTCCTGGGGGATTGAGCTGTTATCATTTCCGGAATGGACAATTCCGCCAAGCTGATGAAGCGTTAGGAAATGATGAGGTCTGGAAGTGAAACGGCTGACAAAGATATGGGAGAGCTCATGAAAGAGCATCGAGAGAAAGAAACCTGTAGTCGCAACCAGTGCTGACCACCAGTAAATAGCCATCTGAAGCTTTTTATAGTAATAGGGAAAAACCATTGTTGCCAGCGATACGCAGAGCAGTAATGAAAATGATGTCCAGGAACGGTCAATTCTTATATCGGCTCCGAAGATTTTTAATTTAAACAAGCTCCCTGCCCCCACGCCACTCACTCTGCCGGGCTTCCATCACGCTCAAAAGATGCAACCACCGAAGCGTATTTCCGCAATTTTTTATTAACCAGATAATGCACTGTCCCTTCAGGGAATTTCCCGTCAGACTGCATCACACCCGATTCCACATTGGTAAGTATTTTAAGTCCCTCATCGATTGTCTTTACAGGATATATATGGAATATTTTCTCGCTTACCGCTTTCACTACCTCATCATTAAGCATAAGGTGCCGCATGTTTGAATGAGGAATGAGTACGCCCTGGGTACCAGTGAGTCCCTTTATCCTGCAGGTCCTGAAAAAGCCCTCCAGCTTCTGGTTGATTCCACCCACAGGCTGAATTCGCCCGCGCTGGTCAACAGAGCCGGTAACCGCGAGGTCTTGACGAAGAGGTATTCCGGAGAGACTCGACAGAAGGCAGTAAAGCTCTGCACTCGAAGCGCTGTCAC
>CAYLVN010000045.1:0-3112 GCA_964387115.1 uncultured Fibrobacter sp. | reverse complement strand
CACCCTCTATTTCTTCATAATGTTGCTCAAAGCAGATGCTTGCAGACATCGCCAGCGGTTTATCCTGAGCGTAGGTGTGGCCAAGGAAACCGCTTAATATAAGCACCCCCTTTGAGTGGATCCTTCCGCTCATCTCCGCCTCTCGCTCTATATTTATGATATTCCCCGGCCCGATGAATGTCTTTGCGGTGATCCTTGAGGGCTTCCCGAACACATAATCTCCCATATCAATAACAGATACCCCGTTCACCTGACCCGCTATCGATCCTTCAGTATCGATAATTATGGTGTTTTCTTCTATGAGCTCCTGAATTTTCTCCTCAATTATATTGCAGCGATAACATTTCTGCTCTCCGGCAAGCTTTATATGAGTGTCCTCTATCTGTTCACAGCCCTCGATCGAGGCCCAGTAATTGGCCTCCCGAAGCACATCGGCAGTCTCCATCAGCTGTGCACTGAGTTTCTCTTTGTGTCCAGCGGCCCGTGAAGCATGATCGATGAGTTTCCCGACCGCCCCGGGAGTACAGGGCCTGAGCAACTCATCACGACAGATCCGTGCAATAAAAGATGTGTACTGACGGATCATAGTACCCGATCTGTCCAGCGATTCGTCAAAATCGGCCTTCACCTTGAACAGTTTTACAAACTCCTCATCGTAGGCGTAAAGCATCTGGAATATATAGGGGTTTCCTATTATAACAACTTTCATCTCTACCGCAAGCGGCTGAGGCTTCAGTCCCTCAGTGGGTACAAACCCATAGCGCTCCCCCATGTTCTCAATTTTTACCTCGTTGAAGCGAAGGATCTTCTTTAATGTATCCCAGGCCAGCGGATCTCTGAAAATCTGCTCGGCCTCAAGCACCAGATATCCCCCGTTTGCCCTGTGGACGGCTCCCGGCCTTATCATCATGTAATCGGTCGTAAATGCCCCCATCTGCATCCTGTATTCTATAAACCCATTAAGGTTATAGTAGGTGGGGCTTTTCTCGACGATAACCGGCGCTCCTTTCATTTCTGAATTATCAACCAGAAGGTTTACAGCATATCTCTGCAGCAGAGCCTCCGGTCCCTGCTCCACCATTTGTATTAGCGGCTCCTGGCTGTCCTCTTTTTTAAACACCTGAAGATTGGCCAGAATATCTTCCAGAAGCTCATCGAGGTAGTTGGTAAGATCCCCGTAGACTCCAAATCTCTGTTTTATAATTTCCAGATGACGCCCAATGGCCTCAAGAGCCACATCTCTGTCAAGATTTTTCAGTTCAGTATCGATCTGTTTCTGACGCTGGTCCATTTTCTTTGAAGCCTCATAGACCTTT
Organism: uncultured Fibrobacter sp.; assembly: GCA_964387115.1. Classification (GTDB taxonomy): domain Bacteria; phylum Fibrobacterota; class Chitinivibrionia; order Chitinivibrionales; family Chitinispirillaceae; genus JAAYIG01. Next base: position 1,796 of record CAYLVN010000045.1, on the reverse strand, counting down.
TCTCCGACCTCACGCTGTACCCTCTTTATGCCCTCACGCTCTTTTGGGGGAAGCTGTATGTATTCCTCCTCTGTAATAGGGTGCCCTTCATGACGAGGTACAACAGCCACACCATTGAGCATCTGTTTAAGCTCACTGTCTCTTGATTCAGCATAATGCTGAATCTGGTCGTTTATCAGTTCCCGTTCGTCCTCAAGACACTCTATCACAACCCGTTTCTGCCGCTCGTAATCCCCTGAGGAAAAAGCCTTCTCTATCTCCACCCCAAGGTCCCGTACAAAGACTGCCATCTCCTGCTTGAATTTTCTTCCCTCTCCAGGAGGAAAGCATACTACCCGGGGCGATTCCGGATTATTAAAATTGTAAAGGTAACAGATATCCCCCGGTACAGGCTCTCCAGCTGCCACTTTGTAAATGGCTTTCATTACAGTCGAGTTTTTCCCTGTTCCGGGTACTCCGCTGATAAAGAGGTTGTAGCCGCGGCTTTTAATGTGCAGTCCAAAATCTATTGCCTGTAATGCTCTTCTCTGTCCAATCGTTTCCTCTTCAATGGATACATCCAGTGTGGATTTAAAGTCAAAGACGGAAGGATCACAGTTTTTTCGCAGATCCTCAGGCCTGAGCTCAACGGGCTCATCAGCTTTTGTTACCCGATCTTTCGGAGTTCTTAAAGCCGTTTTATTTACCGTTTTACGCGCCTCTTTTTTCCAGAAAACCTTCACTGCTGACCTCTTTTAAGCGTGATGTTGTATCTTATGTAAATAATGCAATCTACATGCCACCAGACTCCATAGAATCTTCTCCCATTGCCGCTCCGGTTGCCCTTGTCATGTTTTTCAAGAGGTCAAACTCTGCCTTCACCCTTCTTTTTGCCCTCTCCCAGGCATTGTGTGAACGGTCTGAACGAGAGTAATTGCGTATCAGTAAGCTGTAAATCTCTAAAGCCCTTCTTGAACACTCCTCCCTGGAAAAGCGAGTCGCTGCGTCTCTGACAAATTTCTTCACTGCAAGCAGTCTCTGAGGACTCAACCCTTCAACCCACCCCAGTGCCACACAGAACTCCTCTACATCATTTCTCTCAAGAAGCCGTCCGCTTTTAAAATTCTGTACCACCTCACCTATCCCCGGCCCGTTGACAGCCACAACGGGTAAACCTGCTGCCATGGCTTCCATCAGCACCAGGCCCTGAGTTTCAGTCTGTGATGCAAATGTAAAGACATCCATTGCATGGTAAGCATCCACAAGCTGCTTCCCAACCAGGGTTCCTGTATAGAAAAACCGGGTTTTAAACTTCTCCTCATTAAACTCCCTTATAACACTCTGCTGTGAAGGGCCGGTGCCGGTAAGAAGGAAACAGGTGCGGCTGTTTTTCTCCATGTATCTTTTGACAGCTGAAACCAGAAACTCAATATTTTTCTCAGGAGCAATCCTGCTTACCAGCCCCAGCACAAAATTATCAGGCGAAATGCCAAGAGCCTCCCTGAAACCCCTGCGGTCACCCACACTGAACCGCTCAACAGAAATCCCGGTCGGCACTACAGAAATAGAATTCTTGACCCCTCTTTTTCGCAGCTCTTCGGCAACACTGAGACTGGGGGCAAAAACATGATCACAGAGATTTGCATAGCCTGTGGCCAGAGCCGTCACAAACCGCTTTAATGCCGGAGAATCACCCGGTACATAGTGAGTGTAGCGCTCATAGAAGGTATGAAACGTATATATCAGAGGAACCTCAAACTGACAGGCCACCCTGAGAGCCGAATCCCCTATCATAAATGGATGATGAGAGTGGACTA
>CAYLVN010000044.1:0-13212 GCA_964387115.1 uncultured Fibrobacter sp. | reverse complement strand
CGCACTCTGCGTTTAAATTCCGATCTTATTTCCGGTTTTTATTCTATTAAACCATTTACTATCCGTTCAACTCCATCTTTCAGTATTGCAACATGAAAATTAATAATCAATATCGAACAGTTTCACCGCACATTTGTAAAAGAAAAATGGCCTTTCTTTTCAGAACGGTTTGATATTTCTACCAAGTAAGTGCCATTGGGCAGTTTACTGTCCGGTATATCAATAACACGACTGTCCGGGGAGTGGACAGCTGAATGTAGTTTGTTACCGGATAAATCGAATATATCTATCTTCAGAGAGCTATTATTCACTGAGAAAGGGAGAGATGCAGAGATCAATTTGTTTTTAATCTTGAAAGTAGCTTTCCAATCAGTTCCACTGGAAACTTTTGAGGCGACTACTGTTTCAGTTGATGAAATAAGAACCTTTCCGGACACGCCAATGACCACAAATCTGTCATTACCATAGGCTATGGAGCCCAAAGTAATAGTTTCATTTGAGATGCATTTTGACCATTTTGTCCCATTTTCTGAGCTATATATGTACCCACTATCACCGACAACGACATATTTGTTATCACCAAAACAAACAGAACGCAAGAAATAGCCCTCATCCATATTCAGGCCAGTTTTAGACCAATTTACCGCATCATACGAATATCCAATATCACCCATGTAACCAGTCGCCAGGAATAAACTGTCGCCAAAGGTCATGGAAGTCCATATTGTATAAATACTGTTACTAGAGTTTTCCAAGGTCCATTTAATACCATCAGGAGAGGAGAATAATCTACTGACCATCGAAGGGGAATTCAGCAAAGAGCCATCAGCCAAAGCATACATATTGTTGCCATAAGCGACAGAACAAAAATCACCTGATAAAGTGTTTGATGTCCATTTAATGCCATCGGGAGATGTTAAAACACTGTTACCGAACCCTGCGGCAACATATTGATCTTTGCCGTAAATAACAGTTTGCAGATTACCGGCTGTCCCAGAATTTTGAAGTGTCCAGGAAACAGCATCAGGAGAAGTCAAAATAGTGCCCTGATGTCCCACCGCAACGTATTGGTCATTTCCATAGCAGGCACCTATAAGACGTATGCCGTTAAGTGTATAAGTACTTGTCCACTTTATGCCATCGGGTGATGTAAATATTTTGCCAGATGGCGAACGACCGACACCGCTATCACCGACAGCAATAAATAAACCCCCTACAAAAGTAATGTGTACCAAGTTAATTGTCTGGAGATTTTTTGGAGAGTACGAATCAAATTGTAATTGAGCAGCGAAGCAGAGACTTGAAAACGTCAGCATTAAAGACAAAGAATTCTGGTAGAGGAATTTGGAAAAATGAAAATGGTTTGACATACATATTCTCCATTAGGCTGATAGATGAGGTATTTTGATATTCCATACAAACAGGAATAAAATACTTCCAGATATTCTCAAGAAGCAAGCTATTTGAGCGGATTTTTATGTGTTTATGGCATAAATATTCGCCTTGTATACAGTTGGTGTCCATTATCCCACCGGTTGGGAGCGCTCATCGTGAGCGCGGAGCGGATTAAAAATAAAATGGAAAACAAATTTTATGGATGAGAATGAAATATCAAGAAAAATCAACAACCAAAAATCTATATAGAGCTGATAGGAGGCAACAACCGGTTCCGATACCTTATAAAGATATAAAACTTGGGACAGATTTAAGGTTGGATCTATTGGTAGAAGAGAAGGTAATTGTCGATTACGTTTGAGTCATAAAAACTGGGACTAATTATTAATTTTCATGTTGAAAAACTGAAAGATGGAGTTGAGCGGATAGCAAACGGTTTAACAGAATAAAAACCAGAAACAGGATCGGAATTTAAACGCAGAGTGCGCAAAGTTCGCAGAGAAAAAAAATAAAAACAGGACGCGAAGCGTTTACCCCTCTGCGCCCTTTGCGTCCTCTGCGTTTTAAAATCTTTATCTTGAATAATGGCAGAGATATAAACTATGAATCGAAAAAACTGTGATCCGGAAGTGGTTCTTCGGCAACTGTCACCGGAGCGGTAGTACTTTATTATTCAAAGCAGACTTAATCGGGAATACAATAGCTTGTTTGCTGAAAAAGTTAGTCCGTCCCTTGGGCTTTAGAGAAGCGCCGCCTCCACGCCGATAACTCCCTCAATCGGCTCTTGTTCTACCGCATGATCCCATGTGACGCGGTAGAGGCGGCTGCCGTAACAGATGGTTTTTATTCGTCGCACGGCGTCACAGAGAGGGTTGTTCTCGAACGCGCCCCACAGGAGTAGCGGATGTCCCGCCTCGTAGGCGACCGAACGGAGAAATTTCCGAAGGAGCCTTGCATCGTTATTTTTCACATATAGGTACGATACGACGCCGAAATCAATATCGCTGTCCGGCCTGGGAAAAGCAGGGTAGCCCAAAAGAGGCATCGGCAGATGTGACAAGGCTTTGTAGAAGCCTCCGTACGAGCACATGTGATACTGTTTGGTCTCCCGCTGGTCGCCGACGAAGCAGCAGGCGATAATCCCGGAATTATCACGGATTGAGTAGAAGGTTTTACTACCGAATCCTGGGAATTTGTGGGAGAGGGGTGTAAAGGAACGGTGGCGGAACTCTTTGTCCATCAGCGTGTCAAAGCCTTCGAGATAGTTCTTCTCGAGATGGAGGATCGGTTTGCCTCCAGCAAAGCAGAATGTAGTGTAATGTCCGAGGTAGTTGTACTTCGGCATGGTTCTATGATTCTTCTCGAGCAGGGCAATCGCATCTGCGTTCCCGTCGAGGATTGTCGTGTAGAAGTAATCGCATTCCGCTATGTTCTCATGAAGTAACTGGTAGGCTTTAGCGATGAAGCGGATCTTCTTCTGATATTCCGGGAGAAGCTTGAGCCCGGTAAGATACGCACATTTCACCTCTCTCCCTTCCACATACTCACCGCGAACCACCGCGCCACCCACTCCGATGACTTTATCGCAGAGATTATCACGAATGATAACTATACGCGCAGTGTCGCCGTCAGCTGCGAAGGATTGAAGGGGCTTCGGATTACGAAGAAAGCGCACGCTGATCCCGCCCGGGAACTGTCCCGACGCGAAGACTTCCGCGATCCCTTCATTGTCTTTTTCTTCGGCAAGGCGAAGCGTGTACCGGTCATTTTGGAAGTTCATCGAGATTCTCACCGATTGGCACATGCATCTTCTGATCGACCTCTTCACCGAGGCGCAGATTCATTGCCCAGAACAAACCCCACAATAGAGGGCTGGTCCGTCCGAGAGACGCGAATCCCCGGCGCAGGACGGTTGCCGGCGAAGCGAATTCTTTTCGTGCGTTGCGGCATAGCGATCCTAAATCTTCCGCCGTCATCAGCTTCGGCCGGAAAGCGACCTGGCCGTAATTGTACCCTTCCGCGAGCCACCATTTGTCATAGAGGAGGCGCTGTTCCTCCTGAAGGCGTCTGTAGAGAGCGGTTCCCGGGAACGGAAGCAGATGGTTGAATGCTGCCGTGTAGAAATTGTGTTTTTTCGCAAAAATTACAGCATCCTCAATGGTCGAAGCGTCGTCGTGATCGTAGCCGAAGACGAAGGTTGCGTAGATCCCGATCCCTGCATCGTGGATCCTGGAGACCAGCTCATCGCGCTCCCCGAGCATGAAATTGAAGGATTTGTTCATCTGTTGGAGGTTCTCTTTGTTAAGGCTCTCAAAGCCGATCAGTATGATCTCGCATCCGCTCGCCTTCATCGCCTTAAGAAGCTCAGGATCTCTGGCCATTGATAGCGTTCCCTGTCCGGCCCACTTGATCCCGATCGGCGCGATTTCGCGGAATATCCCCATGGCGTTTTCGCGGTTGGCGACAAGGTTGTCGTCGACCAGAAAGTTATACTTGTGCTTAGAACTTCGAAGATCCTCCACGATCAGGGAATGTTGGCGCTTGTGATAGTGGCTGCAGTAATATGAGGAGATCGCACAGAATTCACAGGAGTGATTACATCCCCTGCCCGTCTCGACCAGCGAGATCGGGAGGTACTTTTTCCCCTTGAAAATCCGCTTGTCGGGTATCACATCGTATTCGCCTGTTTGTCCCCGATACACGTTTTTGAGCTCGCCCCGCCGTACATCCTCGATCATCACCCGCCAGACGGTTTCGGCATTCCCGATCATGATGCTGTCGCACATGCAGGCCGCTTCTTCAGGGCACAATGTCACGTGGTATCCACCGAGGAGAACAGGAACGCCCCTCGCGCGAAAACGCTGTGCGATCGCATAGCTGCGTTTCGCGGTATAGGTCTCGACCGTGATGCAGACCAGATCCGTTTTTGTGTCGTAATCGATAAGCTCTATCCGGTCATCGAAAAGTTCCGTCGCGACATCCTCCGGCGTCAGTGACTGCAGGACTGCAAACGTGAGCGGTTCCATTTTCCAGGTGCCGATATATTTCTGGCCCGGCTTCTTGCCGATGGCTGGAAGAATAAATGTAATTTTCATACTTTGCTTCTTATCACCGGAATATCCAGGTTGTTGCACATGACTTCGCGTGTAAACTTACTCCATTTGTCGGCATAGCCTTTGTAGCCCATGTTGAGCGGCAGCGACAGCCACGGACTGTGGTTGAAAGGCGTGAGGCGTTTACATATACTCGACGTCGAATACGTCGCGCGCCAGGCGAAGTCCGTTCCCTCCTCGAGCTGTTCCTTCGTCATCAGCTTCGGTGTGAAAACGCAGTGCTCAACATCGTACATCGCCCAATCGCGCTCGATAATTCGGCCTTCCTTTTCGAGCTGGTTATAGAATTGTGTCCGGGGAAAAGGCGTGAGAATCGAGTAGCGCGGTAGATCGATCTTTGCCTTTATCACGGTTTCTACCGTCCTCTCGAATACGCTCTTGTCTTCTTCATCGCCACCAAACGCAAAGCAACCCTGCACTAGAATTCCATTGTCGTGCATTCGTTTCATGAGGTCGATGTAGCCATCGACCTTATTGACACCCTTATTGATATATTTCTGCGACTCCTGCGTGATCGATTCGAAGCCGATCAGAAGGCCCCGGCAGCCGCTCTTTCGGAAGATCCGGATAAGTTCATCGTCAATTCCTACGGAGGATGTTGCCAGGCCAAGCCAGATGATTTTCAGTGGAATAATCGCAGTAAAAAGCTCGATCGCGTAGCGTCGGTCCGTGATGAGGTTTACGTCGGGAAACAGAATGAGTTTACTGTGAAGTGCCTCAATCTCAGCGACCACCTCCCGGACCGGCCGTTTGAACACCGCTCGCCCGAATGCCGCGGGGTATGCGCAGAAGGTACAGGGCAGCGAGCACCCTCGAATCGCCTCGACGGTCTTCGTCGTAATGTAACGTCGCTTGTTAAGAAGATCCCTTCTCGGGACCGGTTTACCAACGATTGTATAATCCGCGTTCTGTGTATAACGGCTCTGGTGGGTTCCCGCGATATACTCATAGATGAACTGCGGGAAGGTCTGCTCAGAGAATCCTGTGAACACGACATCTGCGTGCTGTTTGGCCTCCTCCGGCATCATCGTCGGATGAACCCCGCCCATGAATACCGTCTTTTCTTTTGCGCGAAAATAATCTGCATAGGCGTAGCATCTCGAAGCCGTGCCTGTGATGCAGGTGATGCCAACGAGATCCGCGTCGAGGTCGAGAGGAATCTTCCCTGCTGTCTCATCATAGATAACAACCTCGGCATCGACATCCTCCGGCACCAGTGCAGCCAGTGTAGTCAACGTGAGCGGCGCGTAATGCAAGGCTTTGCCGAAACTTCCGGAATACCGGTGCATGGCTCCGGCGGGAGCTAACAGAGCGATCTTCAGCATGGTTTGTCATTTCCTTTCGTAAACCAAGTTGTCCATCCGGATCGGTTGCTCAGGTGGCTCGGTTTGATATCCCCGAGGCGCATCCCGTCCGCAACGAGGCGCCTCAAATAAGACTTTTCCGGGCATGAAGCAACACGGATAACTGCAGCTTGATGAAGCTGCCCCAGGCTTCTGCAATAATTGTAATGGTAGTTTTCGCATAATGCTCGGTCGAGCCGTTCCCCATCGATATTCTCCGCGTCCGTGTAGAGAACATAAGCGTTCCCCTCCGGTGCGAGAAGATAGAACGAGCTCGAGATTCTGAGCTTTTTGGCGATATTCATAACAAACTCCTCCGTCAGCTTCTCCCCGAAAAGATCCGAGGTCACCCCCGCCCGGCGCAGGAACCGCAGGCGTGGCGGATGGTTCTCACTGGCATCCAGGATCTCTATGACATCACCGATGCGGTACCGGTACAGCCCGCCACCAGTCGTGACGATGATCTCGTACTCGCCGGGCTGAAGCTGGTGCGTCCGATAGATCTTGCCGTCATCCAGGCGCAGAAACTCGAAAAAATGTGAGTAGATACTTAATCGGCTGCCTTCCTCTCCGGCCAAAGGGAAGGAAACGAAGCACTCTGTCGCCAGAAGGCCCTTTGGCTGGATCCGTACTCCGGGGAACCGACCAGCTACACGCCCAACATGATCTGCGGCACACCCATCCGCCCAGAGGCTAATGAGGGCAAGGTTTGGAAACACAAGGTCAAACCGATCCTTTTCGATCGCCTTGAGAAGCGCATGACGGCGCTCTTCGGGAAGCCGAACAGTCAGGGACTCCCGGTTTGCCGAGATATAGTCACAGAGGATTGTAAGGTAGGTGGGATTCCAGACCGAGATCAGCGAGAGGCTCTCACAGGAGAGTAGTTGTTCGCATGTCCGCCGGAAAAACTCCTCCATATTCTCGGCGAATTTGACCTTCGGATCAACAGCAAACAGGCCTGACATCAGGTGTCGTTCCAGCACACCGAAATACTCCGCATCTTCTTCGAAACCGATTGGGATTCCTGCTTCAGTATAAGTTTTTCGTGCGGTCACAGGGGTTACTGACCAATAGCTCTTGCCAAGTGTCGTGTCTGGAATGTTACGGTAAAGATCGCAGAGCCATGGCTGGATACCCCGGCGAAATTCTCTTTTCAGTGTACTCGTATACGGAATGAGTTTTCTGCCTTTGGAGGAGCCGCTGGTCGGTTCTAACAGACGCACCGGTTCGGCGGTCAGTACGCGTGGTTTACCATTCGCGATCCTGTCGATGTAAGGCAGGTATTCCTCGAATGTCATGACCGGCACTTGTTCTGTGAAATCGTTGTAATCACGGATATTCGAGAATCTGTGTTCCCGGCCAAATACTGTTTTCGCATTTTTCTTTAATAAATTTACGAGATAACGCGTCTGTACCTTCTCAAGATCGCACGCGCGAAGAAATCGCGAGTACTCGCGTCCGTAAAATGCCGTTATGGCAGAATTCAGCAGCCGGGTTGCCGTCGTCATTTGAACAGGAGTCCAATTACTTTTGGCTTCAGAAGCGCTTTGTCGATGCGTGCCAGGCAGACCAGGTCATTCCCGCGCATGTAACCGGGATTACGCTCCACAAAATACGCAGTGTCACGGTTTCTAAGCTGTTGCTCTCCAATATCTGCGACACCTTCCTTGAGTTTGTCTTTGATCGATTTGTATTCGATGACACCGCTTACCGGATTATAATCATCAGGAAAAAGAAGCTTCGCGTAGGCATGAAGGATGCTCTGTTCGAACTCAGGTGTCGGCGTCTCCACCCGTGGATAGAATTCAGTCCAGAACAGCGGCAGGATGCGATAGGTCTTATGGCCCTTACAGATCAAAAACCAATAGAATTCTTCATACCGTGAAGCGAAATCGAACCAGAATCGCGCCCAGATCCGGAAAAGTTCCATACTGCCCCAGTAGTCCTTATGGATGATCGTGTCACCCGAGAACATGCCGTGTACGGTCTTCCCGTTGACATCGAGAGCGATAACTTTTTGTGTCGTGAATCCGACCAGACCTTCCGTCTTGTGCGTGAGCGTAAGGCAGTAATCCTTGTCGTTGAAATCCCGGTTGAAGACCTTTCGATCGACGTTGTCATAAAATTCCTTCATCAGCACGTACATCCGTTCCTTGTCCGCGTCGCTGTATTCCAGGATCGGCTTCACTTCTCCTTTCAGCATCTTTTCCCCTGCTTTCATCTGATTGGCTTACTTTTCGAAATATCTGAACAATGCTATCCCGCTACACTTCCGGAGTCGTGCGGGATATCACTTGAGCCCCAACCGAATCCCATGCTTCTTGAATACTTCCTTCTTGAACAGCGGATTATAGATCAGATACGTGAAGAAACGGTACGGGGTTCGCAGATTTGTTTTGCAGTCCAAAGCTCTCCAGAAGATGGACCGCCACCGGTTGAAGCGTTTCCGGCATTCAAAGGAGACCTCTGTCAATTCGTCCGCGGTCATGTTTTTCGGCAGAAAGCTCGCATAATTGAATCGATATTCTTCATGAAGCCACCACTTCTTATCATAAAGGAGACGGCCCTCCTTCTCCAGCCGCTTGTACAGTGGTGTGTTTGGATACGGCATCAGGATATTGTAAGCCGCGAAGGTGAACCTGTTACGTATCGCGAAATCACAAGTCGCCCGGATCGATTCTATGGTGTCTCCGTCATACCCGATCGTAAATGCCGCCCAGGTTTGAAGGCCCCAGCGGCGCAGTGCAGCGATCTCTTCAACATACATGCCGGCCGCTCCTTTTCTATTAATCCCCTTGTTCATATCCGCTATACATCCTGGCGAAATCGACTCGAATCCGATGACAAGGCCCAGGCAGCCGCTTTTGACCATGAGCCGCATTAACTCTTCATCCTGAAGCATATCGAGACTTCCCTGGCTGACCCAGCGGACCTTAAGCGGAATGAGCGCGCGAAAAAGCTCCTTGGCCTTCTCGTGGTTACAGATAATATTGTCATCGACAAAGAACAGAAGCTTCCTCTTCTGTGCCTTGATTTCCGCAATGACCTCATCGACCGGCCGGCAGTAATGATGCGCGTTGAAATATACAGAAGAAGCACAGAAGCTGCACTTATTCCGGCAACCGCGCGAGAACTGCAGGAGCGTGATCGGCAGATACCCCTTCCCATCGAAGAGATCCCTTCGGGTGATCACGCCCTTCTGAGGGCAGATCGGTCGGGGGGACCGGTAACAGGTCTGAAGCCGTCCCGCCATGGCATCCGTAAGCATCTCTACCCATACCGGCTCAGCGTCGCCGATGATGATGCTGTCGCAATGTTCAGTGACTTCCTCGGGAAGGAGCGTCACATGTATGCCGCCCATGATGACCTTGACACCGCGTTTCCTGTACTCGGCGCTAATCTCATAGGCTCGTCTGGCTGTGAAGGTCTCGACCGTGATTGCGACAAGATCGGCAGGCGCCTCGTAGGCGATCGTCTCGCAGCGGTCATCGTAGAGAACGACCTCAATATCAGGCGGTGTGAGTCCCGCGAGAACACCGAGAGGCAATGGCTCCATGCGGGCTTCGTCAACATAAAGGCTATGCTCATTGCGGCCGATATTGGGTTTAATCAACACGAGCTTCATGCAAAGTTCCTCCAAGGATCTGTCCCTGTTTCGAACGGATTTCTTTTCGGGAGATAAAGTTCATAAGAAGAAATACCGTGAAATTCCACGGAAACATAAGAGTCGGCCATGCAAACAGCCGGCGCACAATACTGCCGAAAGAGTAGAATCGCTTGCGTATGTGAATACAGCCGTCCCGAAGCTCTCCAGGTGACATCCCTTTCGGCTGGAAAGTCGTCTCGCCGTAGCGGTATTCGTTCGAGAGCCACCATTGGTCATAGAGAAGCCGTCCCTCCTTCTCCAGACGTCGATAGACACCCGTCCCCGGCATCGGAATCAGCGGATTGAAATTGGTTATCGCAAAGTGATTCTTCTCTGCAAATGCCAGTGTTCTATCGAAAAGTTCAGGCGTGTCATCATCGTATCCGAAAACAAAGGTCCCGTATATCATCAGACGATGGCGGTAGATGCGCGCAATTATGGCCTCATAATCCTCTACAGATTGATTTGCGATCTTATGCATGTTAGAAAGAGAAGAGCGGTTTAAGGACTCGAATCCCAGAAGAACCAGAAAGCACCCGGCCTTCTTCATCTCTTCTAAGAGTGTGTCGTTCTTCGCGGCATCCATACTGATCTGACATGCCCATCTCTTCCGGAGCGGGGCGATCGCACGGAAAAGCTCCAATGCTCCCGCTTCGTCGTAGAACAGGTTATCGTCAGCAAAGAAAATGATTTTTTCTCTCATCTGACGGAGATCGTTCACGACATCTTCGATGGGTTTTCTTCGTACGCGGGAATAGATAGTTTTGATGGAGCAGAAATCACAGTTGAACTTGCAACCTCGCGATGCCTGGTACACACCGATATTATGATACCGGTGTCTGTAAACGGTCGGGTCAGCGGCAAATGACTTTAGTGGCATGGATTCACTTGAAATGTATTTACGTTTCGGTAACCCTGCCCTGCAATCGGCGATAAATTCTCCCCAGGTGTCCTCTGCGTCACCGACAATTACGGTGTCGGCATATTGGAGAGGTTCGTCGGGCAGGATCGTCGGGTGGAAGCCGCCCATGACGATAATATTCCTGTCGGTCTTGTATTTACGCGCGAGAATGTAGGCACGTTTGGCCGTATAGGTCTCGACGGAGAACGCGATGATGTCGGAATCAATGATCTCCGGGAGCTTATCTACGCGCTCATCGATGAACACCATCTCGTCAGATGCCGGAGTAAGGCTTCGCATCAGTTCGAAAAGAACGGGCTTCATTGCGTCTGAGCAGATATGTTCGAACATATTCAGTCGAATAAAAGTGATCTTCAATGCCACTACCTCTTATCCATCTCGATGAACTTGAATCCGATGTTTGCTCCCAACAGGAGCAAAATACAGGGATGCCGTCGTATTGGAAGCCCCCGGATCTTAAGCGGGATCAATGTCCGCATGAGTTCCATCACAAACGTGCGGTTCCGGGAGAAGTTCGGATCATAGGAGGTTACGATCTTTGCGTTGAGGGCGGAAATCTTCGTGATGACATCCGCAATCGGCCGCGAATAACTTTTCCACATGACGTTCATCGGGCAGTTTTGCAAGTTGACAGGCATTTTGATATTTCATAACATACTTTCATATACTCTCAAGAAGCAAGTTATTTGAGAGACCTTATCGCTTTATTTACAGTAATAACTGATTTGCATGGTGTTATTATCTGTCTCACAATAGAAAGTATCTGAAATGGTTAATTTTCGAGAAAAATTGACTATTTATAGTGCATACTATTATGAGACGTTAAAGATGTAAAGTTTAATAATAGCGCTTGATATGGCTCGAAAAAAGGCAGACAGAAATCTAAAGTTAGGGAACGCCCCTTCCAATGGCCTGTAGATCGATAAAGGTATACCGGAGATCTGGAAAAAACGGCTGGCACTTTCATAAGAATAAAGATTTTCTGGAAGAGGGCGTTCCCAATACAGGTAATTCTTAAGAATATAGTGCTTTTGGAAGAGGGCGCCCCCTCTTGCGCTCCAGCCCGGTTAGGAAACCCGGTCTTCCGCTATCACCCCGTGTTGTCCACCAGCTGTGGAGGCAGGTACCGGTGTCACATTTTCAACCGCCTTATGCGGCCGCACCGGCGAACTGGTGGTAGCTTAAAACGGATTGTAGCCTGGAAGAATTCAAGCATGCACTGGAGAGTCACAAGTCGAAAGTTAAGAGTTAGGAGTTAAGAGTTGTTTTAATAAAATATGGAATGTTAAGGGGGTAAGCGCCTGTTATGCCTGAAAAGGCTGTTAGCACGTGCGCCAGGACGGACTGCAGGGGCACCTGTACCCAGGTGCAGTATGCTCCAAGAGCTGAGCGGGCTTTGACGCTCAGCGATATAAACGACATACCGAGCCCCTAAGGGCGAGCCGGAAGGAGGGCCGGTGACGTCTTCGGCAGGCGCCCAAAAACTTACCTTGGTTTTGAGACAGCCTCAACGCCCCCTTCCAAAAACATAAAAACTCATTGTCTCTAAGATACATCGTTCAACGTTCAGGGTTCAGGGTTCAGCGTTCAGAGGTTCAGCGTTCAGAGGTTTAACTCACCACAATGGCACGGGGGGGGGAAAATATAGTTCAGGGGTTTTCTTGATAGCAGTTCTTGTTGATTACTTGGGGTTTGCTCACCAAACTATTGACAGTTTTATAACAATACCTGTCAAATATGTTTCGAAACAGGTTGCCATTCAAATGCATTTTGAATGACAATAAAAGTTGTCCCAGTAATGCAAGGAGTATATAATGTGTGATGGTCTTAAGTCGGCCAGGTGTTCAGCCGCTTATGCCTGAAAAAGGTCTTGCTCCATAATGGATAACCCGGTAATACAAAAAACTGATATTTCCGAACCGGTCTGCCTCCCCGGCTCAAAAAAAACCGGAGAAAAAAACCGAATACACCAGCTTGATTTCCTTCGCGGCATTGCCATCATTCTTGTACTCTTTAATCACCATGCATTTATCCCATGGATTCAGAAACGGGGTGCCAGCGGAGTAGACCTTTTTTTTGTGCTCAGCGGATACCTGGTCTCAGGGCTGCTTTTCTCTGAATACAAGAGGTTTGGAAATATCCGGCCGTTTCTTTTTCTTGCACGAAGGGCACTTAAAATATACCCGGGGTTTTATGTGCTGATATTTGTCACTCTGCTTATCTCTTTTGGAAAAACACTATTTTCCGGAGACTGGCCATATTCTATCGGTTCTATCCTTTCGGAATTGACATTTACCCAAAACTATTTCGGTGGGATGTACGTGCATACATGGTCCCTGGCTGTAGAGGCACATTTCTATTTTCTTATTGTATTGATAATAACCACTCTGCTAAAAATGAACACTCAAAAAATATCAGCAATTCTTCCTGCGCTTCTGATAACTGTAATTGTACTCTGCCCGATTTTTAGAACCATTACCTTCAATATTAAACCCTATGATTTCTGGACACATTTCACACCGACTCATTTACGTTTAGATGCACTTGCGACAGGTGTGTTTATCTCTTACATGGTTCATTTCAGCCCAAAGTTTGTAAATTATACAGGCAGGAAAAGCATACAGCTGCTTATATGCGGTATTGTGCTCTCTTTACTGGGATCCGGGTCCGACAGCACCTCTGCAGCAGCTTATGCCATGTGTCACACATGTAAAGCTTTAGGATTCGGGGCTATCGTGCTTTCCTTTTTAGTCAATCAGCCCCTTGCTGATATGGTAAAACGATTTACAGGGA
>CAYLVN010000043.1:6581-13360 GCA_964387115.1 uncultured Fibrobacter sp. | reverse complement strand
TGCATCCTTGAATTGAACTATTGAACTTCCACCCTTGCTGGATGCGATAAGGTCAATCGCTTTCTGGCCCTCTATCTTCTCCAGAAGCACTATTGAATTGGGAGTCTGTCCCAGAAGGTAAACCGAATCCATAACCCTGACCAGTATAGCATTGCGGTTTTGTCCAAATGGCAGAACTTCCAGTACATCCATGGCGCCCCCGCCGCCGATTTTTGATGATCCGGAAATCCCGAATTTGCGCATAAACCAGGCCAGACCCAGAATCAGCAGAATAGTAATGGCAAGATAGAAAACGATCCGAAATACAACCGCGGTGTAGTTTTCGCTCTGTTTCTTTACAGGCGAATACTGTCCCAGTCCCGAATCTCCAATATTGCTGACAGCTTCCCTGACCTTCCCGATGTCAAAATCACCGGTTCCGGTTTTAGCCTCCTGGGCCACAGAGATCGAAAACAGACTTAACGAAATAAAGAACAGGACAGCAAGGTGGATTTTTTTCTTATCAGCTTTTGACAACACGGATTTTTCGGCCCCTTTCAGATTTTCTAACCGGCTCATCAAGCGGGGCCGCAATGAGCACTCTAATACCTTATTTCCGGTACTGAGGGCCCCCGCACCCGACAACCGGAACAGGTTTAATTGTAATATGCAGAATCAGCGAAGGCTTTTTATTCTCTCCTCAGGAGAAACAAGTGAAACAATGCGTATTCCGAAACTCTCATCTATCACAACGACTTCACCTTTGGCAACAACCTTGTTATTTACAAGCAGATCAACCGGTTCACCTGCCATGCGGTCAAGTTCCACAACTGCTCCGGGTGCAAGGTCCAGTATCCTTTTTATTGTCAGAGAGGACCTCCCGAGCTCAATGCTCACATCAAGATCAATATCAAGAAGCATTTCAATGTTTTCTTTTGGAGCTTTAATTGGAGCCCCGGCCAGTGTCATTTCACGGAAATCGTCCTGCTGTGAATCAAATGAGGTTACCTTTGACAGATCATCCAGTTCCGATGTGTTAAATCCAACCGGGGCCGGAGCAGTTTCCTCCTGAGAAGATACTGCCACAGCTGCGGAAACAGCATCCGAGAAAGAACTCGAAAAATAGAGTACCGCAGCAGAATTCACCTTTTCCCCAACCGTAACAGTGACCGGCACCATCAGGGAAGAAGCAAGCGGTTCCGGGAGAATACTTAAATCAAGATCGGAAGTACTGACGCTCCCGCCACTTATCTGTACCCCGATCTCATTGAGTGATGCATTTTCGAAGGCATTAGTTACCTGATTTATCATTTCGTTCATCGCTTCACGATGATCATCATTGTATGGGGCTGTCCCGTCCCCCATAAGCATCAGATCGGAGATAACCGCCACATCACCTTTTCTCATGAGAAGATGGAACTGTCCCGCAATACCAGATTTGACCGAAATGGTCAAAAACACCCCGTCTTGACCCACGATCTCTTCTAAAGAAGACAAATCAGCCTTACGACAATCCTCTGCAATAAACATGGTATCTGTGTTCAGAAGTGTTGAGACAATGGCACCGGCATGGCCGCAGAAAGAATTGATGAATGTTTTGAGCGCCGGTCCGGCATCAGACTGAATTGCAGATGCTGAATCCAGCCCGGATTCTGAGCTGCTGCCGAGATTTTCCGATGACAACAAAGCATCGATCTGCTCTTGAGAAAGTATGTCACTCATCGCAGCCCCCGATCTCCTTTTCTATGATATTTGTAATTCTTATCGCCTTTTTTCTTCCGACAAGCCCGGAACGGGCAGACATCTTGGTTTTGCCCTCAATCTGCACGGTCAGATCACTATCGTAGGGCTTATCCAGACAGAGAATATCGCCGTGCTGAAGCTGCAGAAGGTCGCGTATAGTCAATGATGTTTTCCCTATCACCGTAGAGAGGCTTAATTTAATATCACTGATTTCGTTCTCAAGCAGCTCTCTGGTTTCATCTGTCGCCTCACTCTGAGATGACATCCATGACTCGCCGGAGAGGTTGTTAATGACACTTTCAAGCAGCAGATATGGGAAACAGAGGCTCATGAGCCCTGAGGCATTCTGCATCCTCACTTCAAGAGATATCAGTATCACAGTTTCACCTGGAGGAGCGATCTGTACAAACTGAGGATTGGTTTCGTAAGTCTCGATTTTCGGACTGAAGACTCCTACATGCTCCCATACGCTTTTAAGATCCGCAAGGCTCCGTTCAACGATACGGTTCATGACATTCTGCTCAATGAGAGTCATTTCCCTGTTCTGTTCAGCGGGCCTGCCCTGACCACCGAAAAGCCGGTCAATTATAAAAAACACCAGTGAGGGGTTAATTTCAAGTATTGCGCTGCCGTTGAGCGGTTCCATCTTGAACAGGTAGATGCAGCTAGGGTTGGATATCGACATTATAAATTCAGAATATGTAAGCTGATCCACACTCACCAGCTCAATTTCCACAAATGTTCTCAGAAAGTTGGTGAGAGTTGTTGAGAATTGACGAGCGTAACCCTCGTGGAGATTCTGCAGGGTACGCATCTGGTCCTTTGAAACACGGTCAGGCCTGCGGAAGTCATATAGAGCAAGCGAGCTTTCCAGATCAGTTGATTCGCCGTTTTTAAAGAGATTTGCAGAAGTATCTCCACTGGGGCCAGACTCCGCAACCTCGCCGCCGCCAGTAGAAACCGCTGACAACAGGGCATCAACTTCTTCCTGTGATAATATATCGCTCACAACAACCTCTTGTTATTGAATAATAAATGTTGTAAAGAGAACATCTCTGACCTCCCCTACCCTGGGCGGCAGTGACCTGTTTACCAGCCTGACAAGATCTTTCCTGATTTTTTCTTTTGCGTTCGGTTCTGTCACCTCGACCAGATTCAGTTTCGAAAGGTGATCAATCAGAAGGTCCTTGAATTTTGGGGTTCTCCTCAGAAGCTCCTCTGAGAGTGTCGGAAAGGCCTTGTCATCATACTCGAAGATTACTGCGGCCTTAAGGAAACGTTCTCCATCTGTACCGGCGATATTTACAATTGCCTCTATCGGGTTATCGGCTGTAGTTGCCCCCATTGCGGTATTCTGCTCGACAACCTTCTTGAGCGAATCAGCCTGTACAATCGCGCTCTTCTCTTCCGGTGTCGTTGGACGGGTAACAGAAATTATTACTAATGCAGTCACAATGTTAAGAATAATCATCCCGGCAAGGATACCGAAAAAGAGGACACGGTTTCCTTTTTCCTCGCCAGCCTTTTTCTCCGGTGCAGCTTCCGGTTCACTTCTTCTTCTCTCATCCATTATTCTGACTCCATTCTGTGCATTTTCAAAAGAATTAAGGTACGGGCGCTCTGTTTCCTTCGCTCATCCTTCCTTCTGAACATAATCAACGTAGATCTCTATTCTGCGATTCATCCTTCGGTTCTCAATTGAAGTATTAGGTACCAGAGGACGATATTCGCCATGTCCGATTGCGCTGAGCCTTGAAGGTTCGATTCCGCCGGATCTGGCCATGAATTTTACTATGTTAAGAGCTCTTGCGGCACTGAGTTCCCAGTTTGAAGGGTATTTATAGTTATGAATCGGAATATCATCTGTATGCCCTTCAACCCTGATCTGAGTGTCTGGAACCCGGTTTATTATCTGTGAAATAGAATTGAGTGCCGGTATCAGCTCCGGTTTGATTTCTGCTTCACCAACATCAAACCCTATAGGATCACTTACCTTTATGGCGATCCCCTTTTCTGTCACTTTAACCTTTATGGCATCTTCCAGATTCTCTTCCTTGATTGTCTTTTTTATTCTCATGCTGGCATCCATTGCAAGATGCTTATTCTGATCATTGCCTCCAAGCCTGGGAACCATCACTTCTTCGGTGATAAGTATCGAGGGATACGATTCCAGAACTCCGCCAAGAGCATTATGCAGTGAAGAAGCCGCGACATCAAACTTTGCGGGATCTGTACTTGACATGGCAATAAGCATCACAAAAAAGCAGAGCATCAGCGTGCACATATCTCCCCAGGTCAGCATGTATGCTGGTGTGCCGCGCGGCGGGTCCGATGATTTTTTCTCCCTGGCCATCCGCTCTCCTTTTTACCCCTGGTTTCTGTCTTTCATTGCCGCAGCTCTCAGCCCCGGCTGAAGAAATGCGGTAAGCTTCTGCTCCACGATACGGGGATTGTCTCCTGATTGTAAAGACATTATTCCCTCAAGCATAAGTTCTTTAATCAGTATCTCCCTGCGTGAATAGGCCTTTAACTTCTCCACAATTGGAAGACATATACAGTTTGCCAGCATCGAACCATAAAAAGTGGTTATAAGAGCCACAGCCATATTGGGCCCGATTGAATCCACATCACTCATGTTTCCAAGCATCAGAACAAGACCGATCAGTGTTCCTATCATTCCAAATGATGGACCCATTGCTGCAAGGAAATCAAAGACCTTTGTACCCTCTTCGTGACGGGCTTCTGTAAAGGAAATTTCAGTAGTGAGAATATCTTTAATCAGGTCCGGCTCTGTTCCGTCAACAGCAAGCTGGATACCTTTTTTCAGAAATTCATCATTTATATCAGCAACCCGGGCCTCCAGAGCCAGAATTCCCTCTCTGCGCGCCTGTTCCGCAAATTCAACAAGTTGCTTAATGATGTCAATATGTGTGACTTTCTTTACAAAGAAGGCATTTTTAACAACCCCCATTGTATTAAGGAGCATACTGGCCGGATAAGCGGCAATAGTAGCGGCAATCGCTCCGCCTACTGTTATATAGACAGATGGCATATCTACGAAGGCCATCACATTTTCCAGTTTGATGCCTAAAATGACAAGTAGAAACGCTCCCGCCAACCCTGTAATGGTTGCAATATCCATATAGCCGAAACTCCTTTTCCCGGTCTATCACTGACCCGGACCGCTTTTTTATCCGTCCTTCTTTAAGATCCGGGGTCCCTGATTACATAACTGTTTATATTTTATAGTTTTGCGCACGATTTCTTCAAGGCTGTTCTGCACCATCAGTTTTTTTCCGTTTATCAATGTGAGAACAGTATCGGGGGTAGACTCTATTGTCTCAATAAGATCAACATTCAGGATGAATTCCTGCCCATTTATCCGCTGAAGAGCGATCATTGTTACCTCCGTAAGCTACTATCATATCATAGCATACAAATTATTGCAATAAAATGAAAGAAAAACGGCATACAGTTTTTCTGCAGTGCCGTCTTTCCCATTTTTATTACCTCACAAGCTGTACGAGTTCCTGGAGCATGGAGTCACTTGTGGTGATCACCCTTGCGTTTGCCTGGAATCCTCGCTGGGTTGAAATCATGGTCGTAAATTCAGATGCCAGATCAACATTTGACATCTCTAAAGCACCCGGTTTTATCTTGGTTGTTGAACCGACTCCCGGACGATGCATGACTGCCTGACCGGAGTTATTGGAAACTGCGTACACGCTGTCACCCATTTTCTGCAGCCCTGCGGGGTTGTTGAATTCAGCGACATAGATTCTGGCGATAGATTTGGAGATTCCGTTTGTGTAAATACCAGAGATCTCTCCGGTTTCATCGATTGAAATCTCCTGCAGCTTACCCATGGGATAACCGTCCTGTTCTCTGGCAGCCGTTGTGGTTTCGGCTCTGAACTGGGTTATTCCGCTAAAAGAACCTGGAGCACCTACATTCAGGTTGACTGAGACCACATTTGAGCCGTTCATCGGCTCAAAACGGAAATAGGAGGACTCATCATCGAAAGTAAATGATGAAGGAGATCCGTCCTGCCCGAAAGTAATCCTTCCGCGGTTACCGCCCAGGATCTGCTCTCCGCCTTCCATGCTTATTTCCCATAGCCATTCACCCGGAGTACCGGTGTGAGTGAAAGTGGTAGTCATTGTATGAGCGTCGCCGGACTCATCATACACTACGAGAGATGTGCTGTGTGAGCCTGTATCCCTGGCGGCCTGAATCTCTGTGAAGCCCAGATTGGCATTGAAGCGTGTCGGGGCCGGAGACTGATTATTGCTGTTTGCAGCCTGGATCGAGAGCGCAGTGATACCGAAAGCACGTTCCGGCTGTCCTCTAATGACAATGGATCCGTCCGGAATCCGGTCATCATCGGTATTGGCGCTGTTGATGCTCACCGAGGGGTTATCATAAATAGTGCCATCGGTCTGAGGAAAACGGAACGCCTCCTGAATTCTGACCACCAGTTCACCCAGAGTAGAAATGGAGGTTTCATCGAGGGGATCTGTGGCCTCATAGGTAACATCTAACGGTGCGATATTCGTCCCGCCAATTGCCCCATTTATCTTTATGACATCATCGGGCTCAAGCCCCAGAGCCTGACCGCTTGCATCATAGAGCTCACTTATCAGGCTGTCTGCTGTTGCCGGTGCCCGTAACCCGGTGATACTTACTGGAGTGGCATTTAAAATTGAGGGCGGGAAAACAAGTGCGTTTGCCACATAGGAGTTTGATCCTGCTCTTGAACTGCGTATCTGCAAACCGTTTACCGAAGTCACTGCTGATGCGCTGAGATCAACCGTCAAACCATCATCAGAAGGGCTGACAGAGATGAAATTGTCGCCTGTTCTGTCGCGCAGATAAGTCTGAATCATACCGGCCAGGTCGGTCACGGTCATACCTTCATTAACCAGGAAGAGTCCTTCTTCCTCACCAGCGATTGACACTACGATATTATCCCCAGCCACTATTCCCAGATCATTTCCGTTTGAATCGTAGAGTTCTGTGAGAGTGGAATCCTGGGTTGCCTGAACCAGAAATCTGTT
>CAYLVN010000043.1:4633-6481 GCA_964387115.1 uncultured Fibrobacter sp. | reverse complement strand
ACATCTGTAGAGCCGACCGACATCCCCAGGCCGACCTGCAGAGGGTTTGTACCACTGGCATTTCCGGCGGGTCTGGAGGCACCCGATATAAGCTGGGCCATTGATTCCTCAAATGTGACCCTTCCGGCCTTGAAACCGACAGTATTGACATTAGCGATATTGGCACCTGTAACATCCATTGCAAGCTGGTGATTTCTCAGACCACTGATGCCAGCATAAAGAGATCTAACCATAAACTGCCTCCCGGGTCAGCGAGGCACTGCGGAATTCCGGGCCGCTTCAGTCAATCAGCAAGCCCTTTTGCATCCGTCCGGAGCTAAAAGCACACCGGTCCGGTCCTGCACATTCAGTCCGCAATAACCGCGCTATCGATGTTTGTAAAAACGTTCTCCCTGATACTCTCCCCATCCATGGCAGTTACTACTGTTCTGTTCGGGACATTAACTATGAACGCCAGATTCTTCATGAGAATAAGAGAATCCCGTGCGCCCTTTTTTGCGGCTCCCGACACCGCTTTTTCAAGTTTGTCCATGATCTCAGGAGTCAGATCTATGTTACGGCTTTTTATACGGGTTTCCGCATGTGCCGAGAGTCTGATTCCATCAACTTTGGACTTGAACACCTCTGAAAAGCCGGTTGTATTTACCCGCCCTTTTTCGGTGCCATGAGCCTGAACCGGAGTACCTCTTGAAACCGCACCACTCCTGTGCGCAGCGATCAGATGCTGCATATCGATGGGCTTTCCTGCCGCCTGCGTGTTCATACTGCACTCCCTTCCTTGACACCGGCATCGGCTATATCAATTATATCCGAGAGATCAACTATATATCCGTCAACTCTCAGTCTGGAGCTTCCCCCCAGATTTGATATGCCGTCAACCGTTCCCTCGTAAAAAGCATAGGTCATCGGATTTTTCTCTTCGCCATCGATCCTTATGCGGTATTCTCCAGCCTCTGCATAGGTCCCTGCCTGCGTTTCCCCGCTCCAGGACATCTCAGCAACTCCGTAGCTGTTTGTGTATACATTACCTGTAAACACAACGTTGCCCGAAGCGTCAAGAAGGTCGACTTTTACCAGGCTGTTTGGCGCTGCGTTGACCGCAAATGTTGCCACTTCACCGTCCTGCTGCCGGTAGGACACCGAGCTCTGACGGACACGCACCTCTTTTCCAAGAAGCGACACTGCCGTTGATGGAGAGAGAGAATCGAGTGACGATCCGCTGCTTCCTGCAATCGAAACATCCATGATATTTGAAATCGAAAGTTCTTTCCCTGAAACCTTTACCATCGCTCCTTCACTGGTAAATCTGACGCCAGAAACCAAATCTTCATCGTAGGCAAACAGAGCAGGATTTTTATCCTCTCCAACGATTCTGATTGTGTACTTCCCGGCTGCGGCATAATCGCCGTTATCCATGGTTCCATCCCACTGGACGTTGACGGAGTTCATGGAATCCTTTCCTTCTGCCTTGAGTGTCCTCACCACCGTACCCTCACTGTCAAGCAGTTCCACCATCGCCTGCTGAGCGTTGCCCAGATGAACCCGGATCTGCTCCGTTTCACCGGTTATGGCTGAGTAGTCAACAGATGTCTGGCGGAGACGAACACTCTTCCCTATGAGTGAGACTGCCCCGGTATTTGTTATCGACTGCGCGCTATACTTCTGCGCATCGACAGTTTCCTTGAACGAACTGTCAAGGTTACCAATCGCCTTTTCAATATTTGAGTTGCTTTCAAGCGACCGGAACTGGGCCAGTTGTGACACAAACTCCGTGTTCTCCATAGGATTGAGCGGATCCTGGTATCTGAGCTGAGTAACCAGCAGAAGCAGGAAATCATCCTTGCCCAT
>CAYLVN010000043.1:0-4533 GCA_964387115.1 uncultured Fibrobacter sp. | reverse complement strand
GATCCTGGTATCTGAGCTGAGTAACCAGCAGAAGCAGGAAATCATCCTTGCCCATCTCTTTATCCGCTTCTGCAAATAATCCGCTGGTCCTGTCACCGGTTACACTGCTTGTCGATGCGTCAATTAAACCGTCCTTGACTGAAGCACTGACGGTGTAAGGCTGTGATGAACCAGTCAGCTTAGATACATCCATGCTTAATCCCATATTCACCCCCTTTCCCGATTATAGAGAATCCAGCTGACAGGAATCTGTCAACTGGAAATCTCCGTTATCCAAAAAACTCCACCGTATTGCTTCCAAACCTGCGGCCGGTCTCCTGGCCTGTGTGCGCTACGGTACCGGTCTCTAATGATGTCTGCAGATCTTCTCCCGAAAGAGAACCGGAAACATTGTGCTGTTTTGCAAAGCCACCGTCTCCAGCCTCACCGGGCTGCCTTCCCCATCCGCTTCCGACATTGACATCAAATGAACCGGCCTGGAGATTATGCTCGCTAAGAGAATCTTTCAGTGACTGAAGATTGCTTTCCACAATCTGCTTCACCTGCTGGCTCTCCACCTGGATTTTGGCGATTACTATGTCACCGTCCATGCGGATTCTCAGCTTTACTTCTCCCAGCGATTCCGGCCAGAGCTGAATTTTGACCTCAGAGGCACCCGCACGAACTGCCGAATGCATTTTCTGAGAGATCTGATTCATCACCGATTCATCGATGCTCTTATAATTACCGGTCATCTTTGTCTCAAACAAAGCATGGTTTTTTGCCCCGGAAAGTGTCTTCCCTATAGATTCAGCAATCGGCAGTATTTCAACTTCAGAATTGACATTTGCAACATCTCTGGCCACAACCGGGCCAAGCGCGGCATTGAGATTGAGCTTCTCACCGCCTGATACTGCAGCCTCGCTGTTCTCAAGAGAAACCTTTTCCTTTACTTCAAGCTTCAACATCGCTCTGTAAGTGAGTGTATCGATATTTGTTACCGACACCGGCCTGTTTTCAGAAACAACCTGAATGGATGCATTAGATGACCGTTCAGAGTTCTGATTCACAAGCTCCATTACCTTCTTTGCCAGCGCAGCAAGACCATCCCCGGGCTCTTCAATCAGATTCCCGAAAACCTTCTTTATCTGGTCTTCAGGCATCATAAGCTCGGAAAGACTGCTGGCCTGAGGAATCCCGCTGCTGAACGGAAGATTCATCTGTGAAGCGACCTGAGTCTGCACCTGCTCAGAAACGCCAAGCATATTGAGACCGATCTCGATCCTGAAGAGCTCAGTGCGCAGTACCTGCACCATCTCTGTTGCTTTCTGAGGATCAATTCCAATATTACCCGTGAGAATCGGTTCATTCCCTGCCACGGAAGCCTCAAGTACACCGGTAATTCCTTTCAGTGCCTCGATTATTTCCGCAAACTGCCCGACAGTCTCTTCAGATACATTCTCCAGATTCAGTTCTTCCAGTTCCGGAGCAACCTTCAATTGCAGAACTTCGGAAATAGTCTGTAAAGATACTTTGATTATTTCCGTAGCCTGGTTAAGTTCCTCCTCATTTCTGGCTTCAGCAGGTATTGTGTCGGAGATCTCATCAACACGATCTGTCGTCTGATTCTCAATGCAACCGGCTTGTCTGGTCACGGCTGGATCATCCTGATCCTTGATTTCGCGAACTGCCCTGGATTCGACAGTTGAATCTGTCTCTCTGCTTGCATTGACATTTTCGCGGGCAACCTGCCTGTAAGTATCCTTGAAACTTGCAGCTTTTGGCTCCCTTGAAAAACCGAACCCCGTCTCAGAAGTCCTCCTTCCGGTATCCTGTAAACGGTCCATCCGGCTTTTAGGCATTTCATTACCGCTGGAAAGGTTAAACAACATCGCGTCTGTTCTCATCCGACTCACCTCCTTTCTGTGGAATAATAATGTATAGGGTTAATCATGAGTCAAAGACCCATCATTCTGGTTATTCTTGATGCTTTTTCGGTTGAAAGCGCAGAGATAATCTTTGCTTTCTGCCGGTCATCATTCATAGCGTCCAAAAGCTTTACAGCAAGATCATCCTGAAGAGTCTCAAGGATCTGTGCCGCTTCTGCAGGACGCATGGCTGCGTATACTTTTGAAAGCTGCCTTACCTTCTTGTCATCCAGTGAATCACTCCTGGAGACCAGGTTCTCAAGTTTTGTCCGCTCACCCTGAAGAAGCTTGTATTGAGACTCCATTTCCCTCTGCATCATGTCAATACGCTGCTGCTGTTCGATAAGACGGGCACGATCTTTCTCTATCTGGGCTCGTTCTTTCTGAAGAGCCTGAAAAGTGCGGGAGTTGAGCTCTGCAAGGGAATCTTTACGTGCGGTCTGTTTCAGAAATTCCACTTTCCTGTCCTCCCGAGGAGTCTCTTTTTTCTGCCCAAATTCGATATGAGCAACACCGGTAAGAAACATCAACAGGATATAGAGTACCGGAAATGAAATGACCGTTACGACCGCGATTGCTATTATGTCTTTGAGTTTTAGCTTCATGAAGTAGCCCCGATTGAGAGAACACTTATCGCGGGGATAGATATGCAAGCTTTATGCCAACAGAATACTGCTCTGCACCTTATTCCTAAAGTTAGATATTTCAATGACTTAAGATCTACCAAAGAGTCTGTTTCAATCCAAAAGGAATTTTTTGCCCCTGGTCAGGGGAATGATCTGCCGAAACGGTGGAAAAAAATGCCTGTTGATGGTACAGGATTCGATAGTTATTAGTTCTGTTTAGATCACCATTGAAAGTCGGCTGTGCGAAGTCGAAGCTCTAAGTGAATTCTTCGACACTAATGAAGCACTTCTTGAGAGATCTAAGAAGTTTATCAGGAATTTAACAATTTCTGTCCACCTGGCCTGGAGGAAAAATGCGTGACACAAAAGAAGTCTTCGAAAGCCATCTTCTGTTTTCTTTAGACTGGAACATGGAGGCCGACATTGAGCAGAACTATTCACCCGACTGCATACTTTTGACAAGCTATGGAATATTCTTTGGAAGAAACGGTGTGAGGGAAATGTACAGGTGCCTTGAAAATCAGATTCCAGAATCTGATTTTCTCTTTACAAACCGTTCTTTATACGGGGAACTGGCTTTCCTGGAATGGCAGGCAGAATCCGACGATTCGTTTGTAGATGATGGTGCAAACACATACGTGATCCGGGATGGGAAAATTGTGGAACAGACAATTCACTACACTGTCAAACAGCGTGAAAAACAGGTCTCTTCTGCAGAGATATCCCCCTGATTGCAGCTCGGCCTGCATTTTGCACTAAAATTGAGTATGATCTGGAACAGCAACCAACTGATGGATTGTACTTATCTGGCTTTTGATGGGTACGTAGGGCCGTGCCGTGATCTCTATTTTGATGATCAGGAGTGGGTGGTGCGCTATTTTGTACTGGAAACAAATAATACCGGTACAACCCGGGCTCTTATCTCCCCCTTTGCAGTGGGTAAAACCGATCTCAAACAAAGAGAGATCCACATAGCACTCTCTTCCTCAAAAATCAAAAACAGCCCCGAAATCAGCATCGATCTGCCCATCTCAAGACAACATGAAATCGCCCTGAGGCGCTATTATGAGTGGCCAGAATACCTGGGGCAGGACAGCGAAACCGATACACTTATGGCCAAGGGTATCGATGAGCCGTTTCCACCAACAGAGGATCTAAGCAGTCCTATTCCCGGTCAAATCGATTCTCCTGATTCCGATAAAATCCTCAGCGACACTACAGAAGAGATTCTCCCTGAAGAACCAGTAGATGATAATCTTACAGAGGCAGATTTCGGGCTTCCGGAAGAGGATGTTCAGTACAGCACAACTCTGCGCAGTGCAATGGAAATTAAAGGCTACCGTATCCAGACCACCGATGGTGACCATTCATCTATTGCTGAACTGCTCATAGATGATTCCGACTGGAGCATTAAATACCTGGTCATCAATCTCCAGAACAGCCATTCTGATGAGTTCGTCCTTCTCACCTTGCATTTTGTAAAGGCATTCGACTGGGGCTCATCCAGACTGTTTTGTACCCTCTCCCAGCAGCAGCTCCAGAATGCCCCCCGATTCATTCCGAATCAAAAAATTGACACTGAATACGAAAGAAGTATCCTCAGGTATTACGATTCTATCTGATGCCTTTTACAGCCCACACTCGCTGTCAAGTTTTTACCCGTCTGTTTTTGCCAATGCCTTATATAGAACCTCGATTTGAGAACTGATTTCCTGAACTGAACAAAGATTGTCGATTTTGCCAAAAATCATCACTCCTTCCAGAATTTCAAGAACCGTTTAAAAGAGTGATTCCGGAGGGAGGTATCGAGAGACTGACTATCATGACAGCAGTTTTTATTCAGGGCAGGAAACTTGCTGAATAGATTCTTAAACCGTTTAGCCAACTGAGTGTAATTATCGCCCTTTCGGGTCAGCTCATAAGTTAAAAATGGAATTTGTCGAGCGGAGTCGAAGCGTACTCAAGTGGGCGCAAGATACCCCTAACCGGAAGAAGAGAAA
>CAYLVN010000042.1:5447-13561 GCA_964387115.1 uncultured Fibrobacter sp. | reverse complement strand
ACAGAAAAATAGGAAACCTTTTCGTCGATGCGAATCATCGTTTTTTTTCAATTCCTGTACAAATCCGATCAGAACCTCTGCCGGAATGTGCGGTTCATCCCCCTGCAGGTTCACAATATAAGGACATTGCAGTCCTCTGGAGGCTTCAAAGACACGGTCAGTTCCCCTGTGGTGGTCCGGTGAGGTCATAACCCATTCTCCACCGTGAAATGAAACCACATCACCTATCCGTTTATCATCTGTGGCTACAACGATGCGGTCAAAAGCACCTGAACGCTTTGCGCAATTGTAAACCCACATTATCAAAGGCAACCCGTTTATTTCGCAAAGCGGTTTTCCCGGAAGCCTTGTAGAACCGTATCTGGCTGGTATTATGCAAACAACATCACCCGGCATCTTCAACCGCCAATCACCTTGGGAATGGCAAAATGGCCTTTTTTAACGACTGGTCCATTCTGCAACGTCTCATCCTGTGTCAATGATGACTTAAGGGTGTCATCCCTGAGCGGATCGTGAACAGGTGATACAAAGTTTGTAGGCTCTACATTCTCCGTGTCAGCCTTATTGAGCTGATCGATATATTCCAGAGTGGATCCCAGTTGGTTTGTAATATTACCGACTTCCTCCTCTGTGAGATTCAATCTTGCCAGTCTGGCAATGTGCAGTACTGCATCGCGATCTATCATCCGTTCCCCTTTCAGATCGATTCGAAATTAGCAAACCTCGCCATCAATTTCCTTCTGGCGCCATCGTTAAATAAAACAGTCAGTTTCATGTCATCACCAAATCCGCTTATTTGAAGAATTCTGCCGCGGCCGTAAACCTTATGCTTCACATGCTGTCCCATACGGTACTCCACAGTCTCCTGAGAAAAATCATCATAGGATGGCCGCTCAGGCATTTCTCTCTGCCGTACTGTATTTGCCGGCCTGACAGGTGTCCTGCTTTGGATCGATGCCTGGATTTGACCAAAGCTGCTGCTTTCATCTCTATACTGAAAAAGTTCCTCAGGAATAGAGCTTAAAAATCGTGATGGAGAACTGCGGAGCAAATCACCAAATCGCCATCGCTGGTCAACATGGGAGCACTCAAGCTTTTCCATTGCCCTCGTTGCCCCGACGTAAAGAAGCCTGCGTTCTTCCTCGGTTTTCACTTCGTCATCTATGTTCTGTCTGGAAGGAATTATCCCATCCTCAAGACCCACAAGAAAGACATGTTTGAATTCCAGACCCTTTGCACAATGAAGAGTCATCAGATTAACAGCATCCTCTTTTCGCTCCCAGGAATCAACATCGCTGATAAGAGTCACCTCTTCCAGAAAGTCGGCCAGTTTCTTCTCTGGATTCTCTCCGGACCAAGCCCCCAGTGCCGAAGAAAGTTCATTTATGTTTTCAACTCTCCCAAGCGCTTCTTCAGAGCCGTCATTTGTAAGCATGTCCATATAGCCTGAGAGTTGCAGAACCGAATGAAGAACCTCATGAGGAGAACAGTCCACTTTCTCCTTCAGCAGCTCAAAAATCGATTTGAGATCGGAAAAACCTTTCTGACAGCGGTTCCCTAAAAGAGAAACGTCTATGCTGAGCAGAGTCTCCAGAAGAGAACTGTTTTTTTCTGCCGCAGCGGCAGAAAGCGATTCCAGTGCCTTGTCTCCAAGTCCCCTGGCAGGAACATTGAACGCCCTTTCAAAACTGATATTATCGCGTGGATTTACAATCAGGCGCAGATATGCCAGACAATCCTTGATTTCGGCTCTTTCATAGAATCCGGTTCCACCAACCAGAACATAGGGAATTCTGTGTTTACGAAATGCTTCTTCAAAAGAGCGGGACTGTGCGTTTGTTCTAAACAGTACAGCTATATCACCACCCCGGAGTTTACCATTTACCGAAGAAGAGATTCTTTTTGCGATTGTATCTGCTTCCTGGCGATCATCACGGTAACGATGAACCGTCACCTGCTCTCCCCCGCTGCGGTCGGTCCAGAGCTGTTTTGCGGCTCTGTAATGGTTCTCTGCAATAGCTGAGTTGGCAAAATTCAGTATTGCCTTTGTGGAGCGATAATTCTGCTCCAGCTTGAAAACTTTTGTATCTGGGAAGTGCTTTTCAAACGAGAGGATATTTTCAACTTGTGCACCTCTCCAGCCGTAGATACTCTGATCATCATCACCAACAGCAAAAATCCTCCGGTGCCTGCCTGAAAGAAGTTTGATCAGTTCAAACTGCGCTGCGTTTGTATCCTGATATTCGTCAACCAGCACATAATCGAAAAAACTCTGATATTTTCGCAACAGTTCTTCATTCCCGCGAAAAAGAAAAACCGTATTTGACAGAAGGTCGTCAAAATCCATCGCCTGCTGCTCTTTGAGAAGCTTCTGATAGGTCTTGTAAACCTTGAGCAGTTCCTGCTCAAAAAAGCCGGAAACCTTCCCCTCAAGCTCTCCGGGTGTTATACAGCCGTTCTTGTAATTGGAAATTATTCCCAGCGCCTGTCTGGGCGACATACTTCTGTCATCTACTTCAAGAGATTTGAGTACCTTCTTCATCAGCGAAAGCTGATCGCTGCTGTCATAGATGGTAAAATGCGGCGCATACCCCAGGCTCCTGCCTTCACGCCGCAGGATCCTGACACAAAGGGAATGGAACGTACCTATCCACATGCCCTCTACAGGCATCCCGGTAAGTTCCTCGACTCTGGTGCGCATCTCGCGGGCCGCTTTGTTTGTAAAGGTCGCCGCAAATATTTTCCCGGGGGGAACCCCCTTGTCAATCAGATAGGCGATCTTTGATGTCAAGACACGGGTTTTACCGGTTCCGGCTCCCGCAAAAACCAGCTCAGGCCCCCCGTCATAAACTACCGCATCTCTCTGAACAGGATTCAAAACCAGCCTGTCTACAAGAGAACTTGCATTCTTAATCATTCTGTGTTGCTCCAAGTACCTGCTCGATTGTAGTCATTCCTTCAAGTGCTTTCCTTAAACCATCGCGCCTGAGTGAATCAAAATCACCCCTTTTAAGACAGTATTGCTTTATCTGTTCAAAAGGCGCGCGCTGAAGAACCAACCTGGTAATATTGGAATCGGGCACAAGAAGTTCAAAAAGCCCCAGTCTACCCGAGTATCCGGTTCCGTTGCACTTACTGCAGCCTTTTCCTCTGTAAAGCGGGAGTCCCTGACGAATTCCGATTTTCGTGAGAACTTCGTCATCCGGCGTATAAGCTTCCTTGCATTTTTGACAGATTTTACGCACAAGCCGCTGTGCCAGCACACCGATAACAGTCGATGTGATCAGATAAGGTTCCAGACCCATATCAAGCAAACGAGTATACGCAGAGGCTGAATCGTTTGTATGAAGCGTTGAAAACACCAGGTGTCCTGTCAGAGATGCCTGTATTGCCATCTCACAGGTTTCTCTGTCACGCATCTCACCAATCATTATTACATCGGGGTCCTGGCGTAGTATCGATCGCATTCCATCCGCAAAGGAAAAACCGGCTTTTACATTGATCTGCCCCTGGCAGATCCCGTCAAGATGGTACTCTACAGGATCTTCCATAGTGACAATGTTCCTGGAAATACTGTAAATCTTCTGTAAAGCCGAATAAAGTGTCGAACTCTTACCGCTTCCAGTCGGCCCGGTTACGAGTATTATTCCATCAGGGCGTCTAATCATCTCCTCAAAATTCTTCATGGTCCTGGGCAGAAAGCCCAGCTTCTCCAGGGTCAGGTTTTTTGAATGAGGATCTAAAATTCTCAGCACCACTTTCTCGTTAACACCCCTGTTACGGGTCATCACCGGATATGTGGATACGCGAAGATCAATCTCCCGGCCCTCAAACCTGATCTGCAATCTCCCATCCTGCGGTTTGCGTTTTTCGGCAATATCCATCCCGGCCATAATCTTGAGACGGGAAATAATCTGAGCCCGCAATTGAAGAGGAATGGGATTTTTCTCCTTTAGCTCACCATCAATACGATAACGGAGGCGTACATATTTTTCCATAGGCTCGACATGAATATCTGAAGCACCTTCACTGATTGCCTGGTTGATCATAAGGTTTACGACCTTGACGACCTGTGCCCCTTCCTCATCGGTAAGCTTCTCGGCATCATCTTCATTCTTTATCACATCCAGTTCAATAGTGCCTGCCACTTCGCCGAGTATCTGTGTCATGTCCTCAAGAACGGCAGAGTAGTTTTTCTCTATTGCCTCAACGATGCTTTTCTCTGTTGCTATGACCGGTTCTATCTCTTTACCGGTCTTAAATTTGAGGTGATCGATGGTGCGAAGGTTTGTAGGATCAGCCATTGCTACAGTAACAACCCCATCCTGCTCAAATAACGGGATAGCCTTGTATCTTCTTGCCATTTCCTCCGGGATGATGCGGATAAGCTGTCGGGAGAAATTGAAGTTTTCCAAAACAACATGCTGGATATCCAGCTGGGCACTGAGTACATCAACAAGCTTGTTTTCAGAAATAAAGCCCAGTTTGACAAAACACTTTCCAAGCTGCATCCCGGACTTACGCTGTTCCTCAAGGCCCTGCTGCAACTGCTCCTCAGTGAGCAGTCCCTGCTCCAGGAGCACTTCTCCGATTCTCTTCTTCTGGTCAAGGTGGATCTGTTGTCCAAGTACACTTGACAGATCATCATCAGAAATGAAACCCAGCTTTACCAGTACTGTTCCGATACTGATTCCGGTGCGTTTATGTTCCTTTAGTGCAACAAGCAGCTGCTCATCGGTTATAAGACCCTGAGAGATCAGGATTTCCCCAAGCTTTTTCCGGCGGCGCTCCATCATCATACGTCAATTCATCCGTTCGTCATTATGTATGAAATCAGCATTGCTTTTCAAGGTGATCCCAGCCTCCCCGGGATACTTCTGTCAATTTACCGTTCCTTTCGAGCATTACCCTGTCATATATATCGGTAAAATAACCGATTTTTCTGAACCCGATACGATCATCAATCAACAAAGGATCAAAAAGCGGCGATGCTGCAAATACCAGATGATAATCCTCGCCTCCGTACAGGAACCAGTCAAGCCAGGAAACTCCCAGCTCATTACTCAATTGTACCATCTCTTGCGAAACAAGTGTAGGGTCAGCCTGTATTACTACTCCCATGCGGTTTTCATAGCCAAGAGTTCTGCAGTCTTTTGATAAACCATCTGAAAGATCCATCATTGCATGAACCTCACTGCACCCGGCAAGCCCCAGGCCACTTTCTATCCTCGGCAGCGGCTCAATATGGGCGGCAGAGAGCCTCCTGTACCTGTCCGGAATCGAATTGCGCCCCCACTTTCTTAATACCTCAAGTCCCGCTGCGCTTTCACCGCACTGACCCGTAACCCACAAGTGGTCCTGGTTCTGAACACCTTTTCTTCTAAGAACCCGGCACCCCTGCGGCACCCTTCCCAAAAGAGTGATACCGATTACCCAATGAGATCCACAGGAAAGGTCTCCTCCTGCCACCGGGAATTTCCACCTGCTGCATGCCCGTGCAAAGCCACTGTAAATCTGTTCAAGACAACCGCCGGGATCAGGGGTGTCAGAGGGGAATGTAATCTGAACCAGGGCAGCATCTGCGATTGCCCCCATAGAGGCGCAATCACTTAAATTAGAGACCATCGCCCGATAGCCGATCTCCTCCAAATTCATGTATTCCAACGAGAAATGCACATTTTCCACAGATATATCAGCAGTTGCAATCAGCTGCTGATCTCCGCATGAACGCACCGCGGCATCATCTCCAATAAGCAGATTCCATTGTCCAGAGTACTGACTGCCCAGCACAGCCTCTAACCTGGAGATTAAATCATATTCACCTGAAGGTGATGCCATTTTATTCATCAGAAACGCTCCTGTGTCCCTAAAATACTTCTGAAAACAGACGTCATTTACTATTTTTAGCATTCTGACAATAAGTGCTTTTTTATGGAATCATATTAAATTTTCTAACAATAAACAGTTCAAATAACTTTTTATCCGGATTGGAGTTCAGATGACCCTTCCCTTTCAGGCATTACCCCCCAGAAACTGTATCGCCGCTATCGGTTCAGCCCTTGTAGACATCTGCTTGCTTGAAGATGATGATTTTCTGGCACAGACAGGCGCCCCAAAAGGTGGCATGCAGCTTGTCGAACATAACTTCATTCAACAGACCCTTCAGAAGTCCTTTAAAGATGCAGCTATCATTCCCGGCGGATCAGCCTGCAACACAATCCTGGGAATAGGAAAACTGGGCGGCAATGCGAGGTTCATAGGCAAAAGAGGTATTGATGAATTAGGATTGCTTTTCGAGAAAGGGCTCAGGAACCATAACGTGGAACCTGTGCTGATGAAATCGGAAACACCTACCGGACAGGTTTTGTCAATAATCACCCCTGATGCTCAACGATCAATGTTTACCTACCTTGGAGCATCTGCGGAAACCGCACCACATGAGGTTTCTGCAGAACTATTTAACAACTGCGCACTGGTACATATTGAGGGTTACCTGCTTTTTAATGAAAAGCTCATGATGGCTTCACTCGAGGCAGCTAAAAAATCTGGTGCACTCATTTCTCTGGACCTTGCCAGCTTTACTGTCGTAGAGGCTACCGGGAACATTCTGAAAGAAATCTGCTCAAAATATGTCGATATACTCATTGCCAATGAGGACGAAGCACGAGCTTTCACAGGTTTTTCCGATCACCAGGAAGCACTCCGGGAAATGGCAAAGAGATGTGAACTGGCTGTGCTTAAGCTCGGGAAAAAAGGAAGTCTTATAGCATACGATGGCTCTGTATTTGCAGTTGAAGCAATGGGTGACGGCACCGCTATAGACACAACCGGCGCCGGGGACCTGTGGGCTGCCGGATTTCTTTACGGACTCACCAGAGGTTTTCCCCTGCAGAAATGCGGTGAATTAGGTTCCGCATGTGGCTATGAAGTTTGTCAGGTGGTGGGGGCCAGTATTCCCGAAGAAGGCTGGAAAAGAATCAGAAATTTGTTTTGACGAATTTTCTTGCTTTTTGGATGTGTTGAACTTATTTACTAATATTAGTAAGCCCGGAGCTTATGATACTCCTTTTTCCCAACATCTGCAACGTTCTCATGGAGGTTCTTTGTGGCTAAGAAGTTGTATGTAGGCAATCTTCCCTTCAACACCAGCGAAGATCAGGTAAAAGAGCTCTTTTCTCAGGTCGGTGAAGTGCAGGCCGTCAAGATCATCACAGACCGGGAAACCGGAAGATCACGCGGATTCTGTTTTGTAGAGATGGAAAATGCCGATGAAGCTATTTCCAGTCTTAACGGAAAAGAATTAGACGGTAGAAAAATCACTGTCAGCGAGGCTCGTGAGAGAGAACAGCGCGGTGGTGGCGGTTTCAAGAGAAGATTCGGCCCTCCCCGTTCCTGAAAAATTCATGGCCGCCCTGAAGCGGCCTTTTTTTTAATAAGACTCCTGCACATCCACTACCTGCACTGAAGTACACTGCGGCCCCTTCTCCCCCATCTCCTCGGAAAACCTTACCCCCATTCCAGCCTTCAATTCACCGTACGCCCGATTAATAAGGCTGTTTGCATGGAAGTAAATTTCCCGGCCATCGGTTGTCCTGATAAAACCGGCTTTATCTTCCGGAAAGAGCCGCTCGATCATGCCCTGAACCTGCTGGTACTGGTGAGTCTTTATATCTCCGTTCATCCGGTCTAATAGCTCCTTTAGCTGCCGTTCAGCAGCATTGAAAGCCCAGCGAATCTCTGCTCCCAGGTCCTGATGCAGATCTGACTTTGAAGCATCACGGCTTACGACCAGTTCATGGCCGGGCGGTATCGTCATGTCAATTCTCACCCGGTAGGGTTGAGAATTCTGCTGATGTTTCTGCAGCTTTTCAACTATTACACGACAACTGCTTATATGATCACTGACTTTGTCCAGTTTTGCCGCTTTTTGACGTATCAGTTCCTCTACTTCAGCGGTCTTCTCTACATCTCTGAAAGTGATCTCGAGTGGAACTTGCATGGTACACCGACCCTGTCGAAAAGTTTAGGTATAATCCTGAAAATCGCAGCTGGATGAGGCAAAAAACCGTAACCTGTTGAGCACTAAGGTTTTCAGGCGTCTTGGTCTTATCACC
>CAYLVN010000042.1:0-5437 GCA_964387115.1 uncultured Fibrobacter sp. | reverse complement strand
TGCCGATAAGACCTGCAACGTCTTCAAGCCTTAGCATCCCAACATCTTACGTTTTTTTGCTCTCCCCATCTGCGACTTTCAGGATAATCAATTAAACGGAATCGCTCCTATAAGATCTTTTTCCGAAACGCCCTTTTTATCTCTTATGATCCTGCGGGCATCCCCGACTTTTCCCCACACATTATAAAGCATAATGCCCCGTACTTGCTGCTGATAAAGGTAATAAAGAACCCCTTTCTCAAAAGGCTTCTCCCAGTCAGCAATTATATCCAGTTCTGAATCGATATCCCCTACTGCCTCGTAACCGAATTCAAACAGATCAGAAAAAAAGTAGGGCATATGGGAATACTCAGTCAGAGCGCCGGCCATGTTTCTTCCTGCATGATGTCCCTGACTGACGGCATTGTCCCAGTGCTCCACTCTCATTCTTTTTTCGAGAGCCTGATAGATAAAGTTTGTGTTGTCTCCTGCAGAGAAAACATTGATGTCTGAAGTCTGCAGAAACTCATTTACCTCTATACCGTTTGTCACCTTCAGGCCCGCATCTGAAGCGATCCTGGTGTCCGGCTTTATGCCAAGTCCTGCGATCACCAGATCCGCTTTAAGCTCCCAGCCACTTCTGGTTGTTACATTTACCTGCCCGCCTTGTCTTGAGATAGCCACCGGAACATCTTCCGAATGAACATCTATGCCTCTTTCCATGAACATTCCTGTAAGTGAATCTGCCAGATCTGAGGGCATCACCCGGGCACAGATCCTCTTTTCGGGGAAGATCAGATGTACTTTGATGTTATTCTGTCGCAGCGAACAAGCCAGCTCTGAGCCGATAAAGCCGCCCCCGATCACCACCACCGAGCTTCCATCCCTGAGATGGCTTCGGCAGAATTTGTAATCGTCAAAATAGCGGTAATAGCATACCTCCTGCAGGTCTGCTCCGGGGATATTCAATCTGCGCGGAGTACCTCCGGTTGCAAGAAGAAGTTTTCCGTAGGAGTACTGAGTTCCATCAACGGTGGTGACCTTTCTCTGTAAAGTATTGATGCTTACAGCTTGTGTTTCAAGCTTTACCTCTACACCGATCGAATCGTAATAGGCCTGGTCATGGACAAAGATTTTCTCTACCTTTTTTTTCCCAGTCCAGAGCCCTTTTGTCAGAGGTGGACGGTCGTATGGAAGAGATTTCTCGTTTCCAATCAGAAGTACCGAGCCCTCTTTATCGATCTGCCGGATACCATCCACCGCATGAGCCCCGGCCAGACCGCCTCCGATCACTATGTAGTTAAACATTTTTTCTGACTCCTGTTTCAAAAAAAGAGGCGGTTTACATGCCGCCCTGCTTTAACCCGAGATCCCCATCAACGCGACAAGAAACCGCCCTTTAATGAAACCTATCTTCGACGAAACAAGCCTGTCATTCTGCCTGTAACGGCAGATCCGCTGAAAAACCCCGCTGTCCCTACTATCAGAAGACCAATCAGAGTAAATGTCAACTGCGGCTCATCCACAAGAGCCAGAATACCCATCACTATGGCGCCGATACCAAAGAGGAGCTGAAGCGACGAGGCGGCCCCCACAGCCTCTCTGGCAAGAATCCTGGCGGTTTCATTTTCGTAACGGTTTGCAGCCAGATAGTTTAGCTCCTGCGTTGAGGAGCTTCCAACCACCAGTGCACCGCCAAAGACTATCAGCGCTATGCCAAGAAGAAGCTGAGGCAGGATTCCAAGTAGTGCCAGCACCCCAAGCACCACTCCGGCTATACCCGCCAGAAATTCGGCTGTCATCCCGCCACCCACCTCAGCCATGTCAAAATTCCCCTTCGTGGATTCCTCCATCAGGTTTTTTACCCTGCTTGATATGGCTCCACCGCCGATCAAAAGCGCAGCCCCGAACACTATCGTGGCAACTGCAGCCATAAGGGCCGGATATACCCCTACCAGACCCAAAATCGCCAGCACAAGGGCCGCTGCCCCTGCCAGACCTTCTCCTATGGATCCACCCGCTATCACCTTTGCTGTCTTGCTTACCTCTGGTCGCCCAGTTTCCTGATATCCCTGTCCAGCTGCATAATCCATAAAACCTCCTTAATTACTAATTCTCCATTCCACAACTAACAAATAGCCACCGATCAAGAGTGACAGCCCATTTTTTAGAATTGCAATTAGCATGCCAGCTTTGGGCCCCTAAAAGGAGGCCAATTTGATTTATTCCATTCTCAATTTGATAATAGAGTGCCAAGGATGAAAAAAAAAGAGCCCTGGTTTCACAGACACCATCAACTGGCCCCGACTCACACCTGCCTCTTTGCCTCCCTCCAAACCATAACCGGTCAAGAAACATGCCAGATCACAATTAAAAGCCCGCTAGACACCAGTTCTAAACAACCGCAAAATCAGCCGGACAGTTCCAGTTCCCGGGCAAACAAGCGTAAACCTTAAATTTCCTTCTGCCTGATAGTATATTAACAGTTTCGGCAAGATCCGTTTAATCGAAACTTATTTCATAATTATCATTACTTTCCAGGAGTTTTTTAATGGCACCACACGTTGATATCTGGGCAAAGATTCCATACGCCGTAGCTGATATGGGACTTGCAGAATGGGGACGCAAAGAAATTGAGATCTCTGAAAAAGAGATGCCCGGCCTTATGGCAATCCGCCGCAAATACGCCAAAGACAAGCCGCTTGCGGGTGTAAGAATTTCAGGTTCTCTTCACATGACGATCCAGACCGCAGTGCTCATTGAGACACTCGTAGATCTCGGAGCAGAGGTACGATGGGCATCATGCAATATCTTCTCTACCCAGGACCACGCTGCAGCGGCTATTGCCAATGCCGGAATAAATGTATATGCCTGGAAAGGCGAATCCCTTGATGACTACTGGGCATGCACCTTTCAGGCACTTGCCTTTGCAGAGGGCAAAGGGCCCAATCAGATAGTTGATGACGGTGGTGACGCAACGCTGCTGATTCACAAAGGATATCAGCTTGAAGAGGGTGACAACTGGGTTAACTCCAAATCAGAGAGTCAGGATGAAGAGTCACTCAAAAAGGTACTGAGAGCAGTTCACCAGAAGGATCCTCAGTTCTGGCACAAAGTAGTCAAGGAGTGGGACGGGGTTTCTGAGGAGACTACAACCGGAGTTCACCGTCTATACCAGATGATGGAAAACAAGACGCTTCTGGTTCCGGCTATCAACGTCAATGACTCAGTGACCAAGTCAAAGTTCGACAACCTTTACGGCTGCAGAGAATCTCTTGCTGATGGAATCAAGAGAGCTACAGACGTGATGATTGCCGGAAAAGTTGTTGTTGTCTGCGGTTATGGAGATGTAGGGAAAGGATGTGCCCAGTCGATGCAGGGTTTCGGGGCAAGAGTCATAATCACAGAGGTCGATCCTATCTGCGCACTTCAGGCTGCAATGGCTGGTTTTGAAGTTACGACTGTCGAAGAGACACTGGGCAAAGCCGATGTTTATGTCACAACTACCGGAAATATCGATGTTATCACAACAGAGCACATGGCCCATATGAAAGATCAGGCCATAGTCTGCAACATCGGGCATTTCGATAATGAAATTCAGGTTTCCAAACTTGAAGCGATGCCTGGAGTGACAAAAACCAATATCAAACCCCAGGTCGATAAATTCACCTTTCCGGACGGGCATTCTATCTATATGCTTGCAGAGGGTCGTCTGGTGAACCTCGGCTGCGCCACAGGACATCCTTCATTCGTAATGTCCAACTCCTTCTCAAACCAGACACTGGCTCAGCTTGATCTGCGGGCAAACCGCGGCAAGTACAAAGTTGGTGTTTACCGCCTCTCAAAGAAGCTTGATGAGGAGGTCGCCCGACTGCACCTTGAGAAAATTGGTGTCAAGCTGACAAAGCTCTCTGCAAAACAGGCCGAGTATATCGGGGTTCCTGTTGAGGGACCGTACAAACCTGAACACTACAAATATTAAAAATAGAGGCCGTGGCCGCTTCCTGAAAAGAAGCGGCCGCCGTTTAACATGAGAATAAAAGCCATAGGAATCTGTCCACCGCCCTCTGCAGAGGGTAATCCCAGAGTCACTCCGGAGCTTCTGGCATCCTGCCTTGCACGCTATTCCCGCTCAAACAAAGGTATCGACTCTATCCTGTCTACAATTGACTGGAATGATCCAGACAAATCGGTTGACGCGATTTTCCGGTTTGTCGATTATGGACATGCCTCTATAACAGGAATGACAGGCGGAATTGCCGTTGTGGTTGATGGATGTTCCATGTTTCTGGCTTACAAGCTTTTTGAAATCGCCCAGCTCTGCGATGGTCAGGAATCGAGCACCAGGTACATAAAGCTCGACTCCTCCAGCCTGCCGTCTCCCGATTCCATAGGGCTATCGCCGGAATTGACAGAAAAATGGCACTCCCTGATGGATCTCTCATACCGCATGTACCAGGAGACCTATCAGGAACTGGACAACAGGGCAAAGCAGAATGTGTCGATTGTGCGTGTACCCGCAAATGCCGACCAGAAAGTAATTGACAGACTGCGTAAAAACTATGCGCTTGACCGCGCCAGATACTTCATCCCGTTTGCAACCATAACCAACGCGGCCTATGTCATGACCGCCCGGGTCTGGGCCGACACCATAAAGAATCTGGACTCCATACCGCTGAAAGAAGCTCACGATTGCGCCGAAGCTCTGCGCAGAGAACTGTCAAAAATCGTTCCGCGCATGATGAAACACAGCTATCCTGATCGGGCCAGCAGATCCCAGGCGGAACAGATTCTGGACTATTCTGTCGGGAAAATACTAAACGAGGGTATTGTTACCTCAAACACACCGGACGAGGTGTTTGTTTCTGTAGAGCGGAGTACACCGGATTTCCTTCCACCTCTGCAGCCACTCTCTGATTCCTTTAAAGGCAAAGAAAACCGGTACAGTGCCGCTGGAAGTACTGTAAAGAGAACTTTTGTCCGCGCAGCCTGGAACAATATGGCTATTGCAGAACTTCGCGACCTGAATCGTCACAGAAGCGGCTACAGGTTCTCTCCCCTTTTCCCTTCAGGCTTTTACCTGCCTGAAGAGGTAAAGAGTCAATCTCTCGATGAGCTGATGAGCCGGAAAAGGGATTTTATCCTTAGTGCAGCCGGCAGCGCTGCCCCTGCAAGCTATCTCTACGGGCTTCTGCTGGGGACGCAGGTGCCCTTTGAACACTCTACACACCTTGATAAGTTCATCTATGAAATTGAGCTTCGCACAGGAATGGGAGCTCATTTCCGCTATGCCGAGCATCTGAGTTCTGCAAACAGAAAGCTTATTGATCTTATCCCTGAACTCAAAGAATATATCCAGGTTGGTACAGCCGAGCCGGAATAATTTTCCTGAGCCATAAAGGCACAAATTAAATTAAAACCAGTTTCATTCTCTTGGCGGCACATTCGTGCATCGATT